>JBJEXX010000001.1:0-1743 GCA_051886215.1 Bacilli bacterium
TGTTACTACTCAGCCATCAAAAATAAATAAAGTAATAAAAAAATAAACTAAAATGTGAAAAGTGTGATAAAATTATATCAAGTGAGACAGAAACTTTTTATCCTAACAAATAAAAATTTTAAATTGTCTCACTTTTATAGTATAATATAGATGTTAGGATAAGAAGTGGTGTTTAAATGAGTAGAAACAAATATAATAATGATATATATTCAATGTATTTAGAAGAATGTTCAAAAAATAAAGATTTAACTAAAGAATTAAAATATACAAAACTAGAAAATGAAAATTTAAAATATGAATTAAATTATAAAAATGATAGTTTTGAACAAAAAATAAAATATGAAATTGAAAAAGCAACTTTGCCATTAATAGAAAAAAATAATAAATTACAAAGAGAATTAGATAAGGCTTTAATAGAAATAGAAAGATTGAAAAATCAAATTAATAACTCTGAAGATGATAAAACTTATACAATAGATAAATTAAAAAACCAAGTAAATAAAAATAGCACTAATTCATCTATACCTACTAGTAAAGAAATTAATAATAAATCAGGTGCTAATGTATATAATCATAGAGAAAAAAGTAATAAAAAAGTTGGTGGGCAATTTAACCACAAAGGAAATACTTTAACTAAAACTAAAATTGAGGAAAAAATCGATTTGAATAAAATTGAAGTAAGAAAAATAGTACATTATATAAATGGAAAATCTAATCAAAAAAATATAATCAAATATAGAGTTGGTATTGAAACTAAGCCATATGTTGAGAAACATATTTTTATAAAAATAGAAGATTCAATAGAAACATTACCTAAATCTTTTTATAGTGATGTAACATACTGTGATGATTTAAAAATGATTATTGTAGCTTTGGGTAATTATTTTTCACTTCCATATAACAAAATAAAAGAATTTATATATGATTTTACTGATGGTATTATAGATATATCTGAAGGAACTATAGATAATACTTATGAAGAATTTTCAAGTAAGCTCGATGATACTTTAGAAAATATTACCAACAATTTATTAAATGGAACATATCAACATACTGACGAAACTACTACCAAAGAAAATGGTAAAGATGCTTATTATCGCGGATATGCAAATAAAGAAAATGTCCTTTATAAGTATCATCATCATAAGGGAGATAAACCTATAGAAGAAGATGGTATTTTAACTAACTATTTTGGTACTATTATATCTGATCACGATACAGGTATTTTTAAGTATGGAGTTAATAATCAAGATTGTATAATACATTTCGGTAGGTATTGTATAGAAAAAGATCAAAATATAGATAATATATCTTGGCCGATGGATTTATATAGATTACTATTAAAATTTGAACGAAATCGTAAAATACTCTCTAAATTTGGTAGAAAAAATTTCACTAAAAAAGAGATAAAAGATATGGAAGATGAGTTTGATAGTATTCTAGTTAGAGCTGAAGCAGAAAATAATAATATAATTTCTTCTTACTGGAAAGAAAAAACAAAAACTCTTAGGAATAGATGTATCAAATATAAAAAAAGTATGTTGTTTTACATTTATGACTTCACAGTTCCATACGACAATAATTTTATAGAAAGAGCACTTAGAATGATAAAAGGGAAAACAAAAGTGTCAGGTGGATTTAGAAGTAAAAAAGGAGCAATTAGATTTGGAAAAATAATGAGTATTATTAAAACAGCAAAATTAAGAAAAATGAATCCATTCCATTGTATAAAGGAAATTTTTG
>JBJEXX010000002.1:0-1738 GCA_051886215.1 Bacilli bacterium
ACAAGAAAATGAAAAATAAATTTTTCATTAGGAAGCCAAAAGGCTTCCATTTTTTCAATTTAACTGTTAAACTAGTATTAGGATGATAGTATGAAGGAAGAAAGTAATATTAAAGTACATCAAATTGAATCAGTATGCTTAACTACAAATGAATTTAGTGATTATTTACTAGAACATAATTATAATGATAATATGTTTAATCCTGATGGAAAATTAAATCCTAATTACAATAGTTTTAAAAAAACTGGTATAATTGCACAAATATTTGAGGATCATTGGGATGAACACTACTTATCAAATAAATCTATAATCGATAAATTTAGGCCTAATGCTAATGATGAAATTAATAAAATTATAGCTTGTCATAATAAAAACCTAGGATGTTCTGTATATGAATGCCCTAAATGTCATGACTTTGTTTTCGTAGGTCATACCTGTAAATCTAGATTTTGTACTTCATGTGGGTATAAATATAAACTTATTAGAGTAGAAAATATTTTAGAACGAGCTTATAATTGCTCACATAGACAAATAGTCTTTACCATACCTGATGAACTTAGAAAATACTTCTTTTCTTTCGGAAGAAATATGGATATCCTATTTGAGGCAGTAGAGCAAACAATATATTCTATTCTAAATGACACATATCGCTTAAAGAAGGGGAAAAAGAAGAAAAAGAAATATTCTAATAAAGTAAAATATACTCCTGGATACTTCATGTTCCTTCATACTTTTGGCAGAGATCTTAAGTGGAATCCACATATTCATGTTTTAATCGCAGAAATAAAAATGGGTGGTGACATGGTTTATAAAAAATGGACCTACTTTGATTATGATGCTCTATCTAAAAGATTCCAGAAAATATTGTTAGATTTATTGAGTAAAGAATTAGGAAGTTCCTTTAATAAAGTAAAAAGAGATTGCTTTGTAAAGCACAAAAATGGATTCTATGTCTATGCAGAACCTAAAAAATTTAAGAACTTCAAAGATGGTGTTGAATATGTAACTAGATACTGTGGTAGACCAGCAATAAGTGAAAATAGAATAATAAATTATGATGGAGAAAATGTTACATTTTGTTATAACGCTCATGAAGATGATTCTTATCATGAAATAACTTGCACTGCATCTGAATTTATTAATATGCTTTTAAGACATTTAATACCTTATAACTATAGAACTATTAGATATGGTGGGTTTTATAGAAAAAAACATGAAAATCATGATAAAATGGTGATGATGATTAATCCAGGTCATCACACTGTAAGAAAGCAAATGTTAGGACATAGATTATCAGTTTTAAGATATTTTAATAGAGACCCCTACAGTTGCCCTAAATGTAAAACAGTAATGAAATATGCTTGTGAAATCATCGGAGGAGGATAAAATGTTTAATTTTGATAATTTTCCATTTAAACTAAGTGGAAAAACAGTTGAATACATCTGTCCAAAATGTAAGTACAAATTTGAAGCGCCAATAGAAGCAGTATTAGAATTTGAACAAGAAGATCAATGGAATGGATTACCTATATCTACCCCACCATATACAATTTGTTCAAAGTGTAATTATGACAAGTGCGTTCCAATAGATTATAAATCAAAGAGAGGATTTCACCATATTTATAAAGAAGAAAAGTAGACAATATCAAAAATTTAGAAATTTTTAAAAAAGAGATCACAGTCTCGCTTTTAGTCGTGTAATAAAATGGTGATTGTTTATTCTCAAGTTCCTATTATA
>JBJEXX010000003.1:0-26739 GCA_051886215.1 Bacilli bacterium
TTAAATAAAAATAGTATTAGTGAAATTCTCACCAACACTATTTATAATACAACCATTTTAAAAGGAAGAATTACTTCCTTTTTTTTATGATGTTTGATATACTTTTTATGGTGATGTATATATGTTGATAATAGGATCTCATGTTTCTTTTAATAAAGATGAACAATTATTGGGAAGTTTAAAAGAGGCTTTAGGATATGGTGCTAATACTTTTATGTTTTATACTGGTGCGCCTCAAAATACTAGAAGATATTCAATTAATGATGGATTAACCCTTGAAGCTCTTAATTTAATGAAAGATAATAATATTGATTATTCTAAAGTGATTGTGCATGCTCCTTATATTATAAATTTAGCTAATAGTAGTGATTTATCTAAATATGATTTTGCGGTTAATTTTTTAAAAGAAGAAGTTGAAAGATGTTCTTTATTAGGAATTAAATATCTAGTACTTCATCCTGGAAGTCATGTTGGATGTGGAGTAGAAAATGGTATTAATAATATAATTAATGGTTTAAATGATGTTTTAATGAACTCTTCTGTAACTATTTTACTTGAAACTATGGCTGGTAAGGGTACAGAAATTGGTAAAACTTTTGAAGAATTAAAAGCTATTATTGATGGAGTAAAGTATAAAGATAAGATTGGTGTGTGCCTTGATACTTGTCATTTAAATGATGCTGGATATGATATATCTGATTTTAATAAAATTTTAGATGATTTTGATAAGATTATAGGTATTTCTTATATTAAATGCATTCATATAAATGATAGTAAAAATGAAATTAATACTCATAAAGATAGACACGAAAATATTGGATTTGGTACTATTGGTTTTGATAATTTAATTAATATTATTTATAATGATAAACTAAAAGATATTCCTAAAATATTAGAAACTCCTTATGTAGATAGAGAATATCCTCCATATAAATATGAAATAAAAATGATAAGAAATAAATGCTTTGATAAAGATTTAATTAATAAAATAAAACAACAAGTTTAAATTTTAAACTTGTTTTTATATTCTAAAAATATATTTTTAATTTTTACATAATTCTTATTATTTAAATAGGGTTCTATTTTTTTAAATACTACATCATAATTATTAGATAATAATAAATCTATATTATTGTTATTTTTTAAAGTATCATATAAAATATCTATTTCGCTATCAGATAAAATTATATTATTTTTTAAAGAATATTTTTTTATATCTTCTTTAGTTAAAATATTTAAATATTTTTTTATTAAGTTATTATACATATTATCACCAATTAATTTTATTAAATAATTTTAAAAATATGATACAAAATAATATTGGTGAATAATATGAAGAAAAAAAGAGTAAATATTAATAATATTATTAGAAAAAGAATTTTATTTATATATTTTATAAGTGTTTTTGTTTTTGTGATTATTGGTATTACTCTTAGTAATATTATGGTTATAAAAAAATATAATTATTTAGAAAAATTAGCTAATAAAACTATAGTATCTTCTTCTTATTCTGCACCTCGTGGGAGAATTTATGATAGGAATTATAATTTGTTAGTAGATAATAAAGCTGTAAAAACTATATATTATAAACGTGAAAAAAATACTACTGTAGAAGATATGATTAAGCTTAGTAATAAGTTAAGTAAAGTACTAGATTTGGATTATTCTAAAGTTACTGTTAGAATGTTAAAGGAGTATTATTTAGAAAAAAATAAAAAAGATGTAGATAAATTAGTTACAGAAGAAGAATATAATAAAGTTTATGAGAGAAAACTTACTACTAATGATATATATAATTTAAAAATTAGTAGAATTACTGATGAAATGTTAAATAGTATGAGTATAGAAGATAAAAAAAGTTCTTATATTTTTTATCTAATGAATAAAGGTTATTCTTATGAAGAAAAAGTAATAAAAAAAGAAGTTAGTGATTTAGAATATGCTTATATTAGTGAGAACAGTGATAATTTGAAAGGGTTTAGTGTTGGACTTAGTTGGGATAGAGAATATTTATATGGGGATACTTTTAAAGGTGTTTTAGGCACTTTTGGTTCCATACCTGAAGAAAAAATTGATGAGTATTTAAGTTTTGGATATGAATTAAATGATATAGTAGGTACTAGCTATTTAGAACTAGAATATGAGGATATATTAAAAGGAGAAAAAGAAGTTTATAAAATAGATGAAAATAGTAATAAAAAAGTTGTAAAAAAAGCTAAAAGAGGTAATGATATAGTACTTAGTATAGATATTAACTTACAAAAAGAAGTGGAGAGAATAATAGATGAAGAAATAATTTATACTAAAAAACAACCGAATACTAGATACTATAATAAAAGTTATGTTGTGTTACAGGATCCATCAAATGGAGAGATACTCGCAATGAGTGGTAGAAAAGCAATTAATACGGGGAATGAATTAAAAATAGTTGATTATACTAGAGGAATACTTACAGAGCCTATGACAGTTGGTTCTGTTGTTAAGGGTGCGTCTATCTTAGTTGGTTATAATACTAAAGCAATTGATATAGGAACTACTTTTTATGATTCCTGTATTAAGATTAGATCGACCGCTAGAAAATGTAGTTGGAAAAATCTAGGTTTAATTAATGATATAAAAGCCTTAGCGTTAAGTTCTAACATATATCAATTTAAAACCGCTATGAAAGTCGCAGGATATGAATATAGTTATAATATGCCATTTAAAGTAGGACCAGAAATTTTTGAAATGTATCGTAGTATGTATCATTCTTTTGGATTAGGAGTAAAGACAGAAATAGATTTACCCATTGAAAGTTTAGGATACCAAGGAAAAGATGATCAATCTGGTTTATTACTTGATTATGTAATGGGACAATATGAGACCTATACTCCTATACAATTATCTCAATATATTTCTACTATTGCTAATAATGGAACTAGATATGCTCCTAGACTTTTAAAAGAAGTATATGCTAGTAGTGATGGCGTTAAATTAGGTAAAAAGCTTTATACGGTAGAGAAGAAAGAGTTAAATAAAGTTAATACAGAAGAAAAATATTTAAAAAGAGTTCAAGAAGGATTTTACGCAGTTATTAATGCCAGTTATGGTATTGGACACGAATATATAGATACTAAATATAATCCTGCAGGTAAAACCGGAACCAGTGAAAGCTTTTTAGATAATGATAACGATGGGGTTATTGATACCGAAACTATTTCGACTGCATTTATTGGTTACGCTCCATTTGATAATCCTAAAATAACTATTGCGGTAACTTCTCCTGATGTTTCATATATAAACTCATCTAGTGAGTATATGACTTTAGTTACTAGAAGAATTTCTAGAAAAGTCACCGATAAGTATTTTGAAATGTATCCTATTGACTAGAATACATTTTTTTGTTATAATATCACTACTTTTTGGGGGTATATTATGAAAATAAATATTTATAAATTTTTTGAAGAATTAATAACAAAAACTAATAATCAGTATTGGTTTAGTAAAGATTTATTAAAGATAGTTTTATATCTTCATGAAGAATCAATACTTAAAAATGTTTCTTTATCATCTAAATTGCCAACTTATGAATTTAATTATTTACAAAGTAACAATTCATTTGTTTTTACTACAGATTCATGTTTTTTACATATAGCTCCAGAGGATATAGAGTTATCAAATTTAAATGAAGATGGTAGTATCTTAGTATATCAGTATGGCGGAGCGGGACTGTATACTGATATACATAAATACCTTTTTGATAAAGAATATTTGGAATACAATAAATTTAGTGAAGATTCCTATAAAGATATTGATAAACTGATAGATTCTATAGATATTAACTTATTTATTCCGGAAATTAATTTAACATATAGACTATCACCTATTAATGGTTTATATACTATTTTCAAAGATAAAGAAGAAATAGTAACAGATAAATTAACAGCACCTGATAAAAATATTTTAAATTTGTTGATTGGAGCAGAAAATAAAATACAAAGTTTAGAAAATTCTAAAGTTAAACATTTGATAAAGGAGCCTAAAAATGAAAAGTAATTGTTTGAATTTTTTAAATGAACTTGAATGTGTAAAAAACAACAAAAGTTTATTAGAATCATTATTTTATTTATTTGATACTAAGCAAGATATTTTAGGGTTTTCTTTAAATAATAAAATGAAACCTTATGAAGTAAAGAAAAATAAAAAAGATGAATTTGTATATAAAGCTAATAATGGAACAATTTTAAAATTAAAAGATTTTAATGATGGTAGTTATAAGATTGATTATTTATATAAAGATCCTAATGATAATAGTACTAATGTTATTAATTTCTTTAAACTTCGCGATTACAACTCAGTATATTATATTTATAGGCATAGAGTTCTAGATAAGGAATTATTGGAACATATAAGTATTATTGATGATGATATTATAAATAAGTTTTCTTATGATTATGATAAAATTAATCATATGGAAGTTGACTTAACTAAAACAATGGATTTTTTACCAGATACAGATAATATATATAAATTATTTCCAGGCTCTAATTCTTGTTTAAGTAAATGTAATGTCATATATCACCATGAGGACGAGTTTCATGTTTCATTACCTTTTAATTATTGTATATTAGAAGTTTTTGAAAAAATTACTCCATTATTTGATCAAGAACTAACACCTTTATATGTAAGAACTAAAATGCTTAAACAAAATTAAATGTAAAAATCTATAGAAAAAGTAACATAAATTTTGAAAAACTTGATAATTTAATTACAAAGTTTAAAGAAAATAATTTAAAATATGTAAAAAGAAGATAATATTTATAAAAAACTTTTGATTTTTTTATATTATCTGATATAATACATATAGGTAACAAGGAGGGATATTATGGCAAATAAAGGAAATAGACAAGGAAAAACTTTACGTTGTTCAGTATGTAAGAGTGAAAATAAAAGAACTGAAAGAAATGTTAAAAACACTACAGATAAATTAAGTTTAAATATATTTTGCCCAAAATGTGGTAAACATACTTTACATACAGAAAAGAATAAATAATTAGGAGGGCTACATGGAAAATATTAATGTTAATGATTTTAAGACAGGTGTTACTATAACTTTTGAAAATAACATTTATTCTGTAATTGAATTTCAACATGTAAAACCAGGTAAGGGTACTGCATTTGTAAAAGCAAAGCTTAAAAATTTAAGAACTGGTGGTACTATTGAACATACTTTTAATGCTGGTACTAAAGTTGACACTGCAAGAATAGAAAAGAAAGCAATGCAATATCTATATACAATGGGTGACACTTATTATTTCATGAATATGAATGATTATGATCAAATAGAACTAACTAAAGACCAAGTAGGAGAAAATTCAAAATTTTTAAAAGAAAATTTAGAAGTTTATATAACTTTTTACGAAGGTGAAATGTTAGGAATTGATTTACCGGATAAAGTAGAATTAGTTATTACTCATTCAGAACCAGGTGTAAAAGGAAATACTTCTACTAGCGCTATGAAAGATGCAACATTAGAAACTGGATATACAATAAAAGTTCCTTTATTTATTAATGAAGGAGAAACAATAATTGTATCTACAAAAGATGGAAAATATGTTTCAAGAGCATAGTAATATGCTTTTTTTCTTTTAGGAGGTAAGAATATGAAGGGTCAAAAAGGTGGTAAAAGGGATCAACTGATTTCTAATAAATTTCGTGAAGATAATAGAAAGACAGAAGAAGAAAGAATAAATGCAGCAATCAAAAAACTAAAAGATGAAAAAGAAAGTCTTTCTGAAAACGAAACAACAGATTTTATAGAAAATATAGATAATAGAGATTATGAAGAAAAGGAAAAATCTTTAGAAAACGAAGATGTTGTTGTTTCACCACTAACTGATAAAGATTATCAAAATGATGAGCTAGTTGAAGAAAAAGAAGAATTCAAATCAAATGAAGAAGAAAACAAGGAAGAAACTTCTAAAAGAAAACTAGAAGAAAAAGAAGAAAAAAAACAAGAAGAAATAGAACAAAATATAAAAATAGAAGAACAAGTTATAGAAGAAACTAAACAACAAGATCAAGAAGAAATAGAACAAATTACTGAAAATATTGAACAAGAAGAACTTGCAGAAAACGTTGAAATGGATCTTGATAAAAAGTTACAAGAAAAAGAAGCAATGGTTTTTTATGAATTAGAAAAAATGATAAAGCAAGATTATTATGATATAAAAGATTTAGAATATAAAATAGATATTATATCAACTAAAGCAGAACAAGAAGTTTTAAAAGAAGAACTTGAAAAATTAAAAAAAGAGCTTGAAGAATTATTGAAAAAGTTTGAAATATTGAAAGATAAATATGATTATTTGGACATTACTAAAGATTTAATAGGTATTCATAAGTTGAATGATAATTATATTGAAACGTTAATAGAAGATTATAAACAAAGCGTTTATGATGATACTGAAATAGAAAATTTGCTTAAAAAAATTGAAGAAACTAAGGATTATATTGGTGTAGTAGAGACTTTAATTATCACAGAAAATAAAAAAAATACATTAGAAGATAAAATTGATGACAAATGCGATGAATTAGATATACGAGATAAAGACTTTGCTGAACTTGAAGAAAAAAGTATAGAAGTAGAGAAAATAAATAAGGAAATTGAAAAATTTACTAAAGAAATAGAACAAATTAATAAAGATTTAGAGAGTAAAGTAAAGGAAACTATAAATATAACTCATAAGACTGAAAGATATACTAGATTAGTACCTAATATTAATAGAATGATTAATGCAACTATGATGCTTATGTCTGCTTCTGCTATGCCTCATAATTTAGTAGGTAATCTCTTAAGAGCATCTTTTGCAGCAGGAGCAATTAATAATATGGCTCATATACTTGAACCACAAGAAACAGTAAAACATTATAAAGAAGTAACCTATACTGATTATGATAAAGATATTTTAAATAATATGGATAATATTTATAATGTTAATATTATGATTGATGATGCATTAAAAAATATCTCTGATATTAGAAAAAATTTTGAACATGATTTTCAAGATTATGTCGGATTAGTTCCTGGTTATAAGGAACTTATAACTAATTTGGATACAATTCAAGATACTTTAGAAGAACAACAGTATTATATAGAAAAATATGATAAACAAATAAAAGAACAATATAATTTAAACAAAGAAAAAATGTTAATAAAAGATAAAGAATTAGAAACTAACTAAGTTCTTTATTTTTTTTAATTTATGTGTTATAATATGATTTATTGAAAAAGGAGATTACTATGATGAAATATGTTTTTGATAGAGATGATGAAATTCTTTTTGATAAATTATTAAATACTTCAAATAAAATAATAGATATCTATAATAAATTAAGTATTATGGAACAAGAAAATAATTATTTAGAATTTGATAATTATAAAGAAAGACTTTTACAATTAAAAACAGAAGAAGAAAATATATATAATGAAATTTATAAAAAAGAAAATAGAGGTAGAGCTTTTCGTGATTTAGTATGTAAAAAAGGAGACTTGAATTTAAATAAAGAAGATGATTATAAAAATATAAAAGACATATCTTCTAATCTTTCTTATAAAAGAATAAAGTCAATATTAGATTTAGAATTAGATAAGAAAAAAATGGAAGAAAGAGTAGAACGTTTGACTAATAATGCTAGTGTTATTTCTAATATACCTATTCCAGTTCCAAAAGAATTTTTAGAAAGAATAGTTAGAGAAACAGAAATGAGTTACTATCGTTTGTATAATACTTATTATTTTGATGTTTTTAATTCTTTCTTAGTTTATTTAGATAGTGAAATTAATAATAGAATTAATATTAATATAAGAGAAGATTTAATTAATGTTAAATATAATTTAATAAGTAGTAATATCTCATTAGAAGATAAATATTTAAAGAATGATTATAAGATAGGTGAAGTATATTATAAAGGAATTAATATAATATATGATATGTATAATATGCCTAATAAAATTAAAGATTTAGCTAATAAGGAACTATTTAAAGATGCAATAATAGATTGTACAAAAAATGCTTTAGTACTTGGTGATTTTCCTTTTGATAGCAATAATTATAAGAATATATTATTAAATGTTATAATGGTTGAATCTATTTTGGCTGTTACTGATGATAATAATTTATTAAATGAAGTTAATAATATTATAGAAAGTTTTCAAACTAAAATTAAAAGTAATAATATTGCAAATTTTTTATTAGGAGATTTAACTAATAGTGATAATAACTATAATAATAAAATTATAAATATGACATTAAGACAAAATTAAAAAAAACTATTGCCAAATAGTTTTTATTTTGTTATAATTACTTTATTGTGAATGGCGATGTAGCTCAGTTGGCTAGAGCATTCGGTTCATACCCGAAGGGTCGAGGGTTCGAATCCCCCCGTCGCTACCAAATGTTTATTACCATTGTATATCAATGGTTTTTTTTGTTTTTAAAATCACTTATTAATAATAATTTTCCTCCTTTTTACTTGTATTATAAGTTATTTATATATATAATCATAATATATATTATCTTTATTTTATATAAGAGGAGGTTATATAATGAATATAAATTTTGAGTTATATAAAGTGTTTTATGAGGTTGCTAATTGTAAAAGTATTTCAAAAGGTGCTGAAAAATTAATGATTAGTCAACCAGCAGTTACTCAGTCTATTCAAACTTTAGAAGGCGAACTAGGTGGTAAATTATTTATAAGAACTCCCAAAGGTGTAATACTTACTAATGAAGGATTAGAACTATATGATTATATAAAAGAAGGTATGAATTATTTTGTTAATGGTACTAATAAATTTATGTCTTTAAAAAATCTGGATTTTGGTGTTTTGAATATAGGTTCAACTACAACTATTTCAGAACAATTTTTAATGCCATATTTAAAAATATTTAGTAATAAATATCCTAATGTTGATATTAATATTGTAAATGATTTAACTGATAATTTAATAAAAGATTTAAGAAATGGTTCCCTTGATATTATTATTACTGCAGTACCAGAAAACAAATTAAATGATATTAAATATGTAACTATAACAAAATTACATGATATTTTTGTAGGTGGCAATAAGTATAAAAATAATAAATATGATAGTATAGATAATTTATTTAAAGAAAATATTTTACTTCAAAAGTATCCTTCTGTTACTAGAGATAATTTTAATAAATTTTTAGTAGAAAATAATATTATATGCAATCCTAAAATGGAGGTTGTAAGTCATATTCTTCTAACAAAACTAGTTGAAAATGATTTTGGTATTGCGCTTTTAACAAAAGAATTTATCAAAGATAAATTAAATAAAACTTTATTTGAAATAAAAACTGATGTAAAAATTAAGAATAGAGAATTAGGATACGCAATTAAAAGTAATAGTGTACCAACTTTTACAGCTCAAAAATTTATAGAGTTATTAAAAGAAAAAATTTAATTTGTAGGTGGTAAAATGATAAAAAGAATAATATTTGATGTAGATGATACGTTAATTCCATTTAGAGATGAGTATGTATTTAAATTATATCATGTATATAAAAAGTACGTTGATAAAGATATGAAAAATATTATTAATTTGATTGTTGATATTACAGAAAGCTATGATAAAAAGTGTATATACTATAATAAAGAAGATTATTTAAAACATATTAATAATTATTTGGACACAGATTTAAGTGAAGATTTCATAAATGAAATTTTAGATACAATGAAAACTTTTGTTAACGAGGAAGATAAGAATATTAAAAGTACTTTAGAATATTTATCATCAAAATATGAATTAGTTGTTTTAACAAATTGGTTTAAAGACGTTCAAGTAAAAAGACTAGAAAGTTTAGGATTATTAAAATATTTTAAAGAAATATATACTAGCGATACCATAAAAAGAAAACCATATAAAGAGAGTTTTCTTACTGCGATAGGGAATAATAAACCAGAACAATGCGTTATGGTAGGAGATAGCTATAATATTGATATAAAACCAGCTAAAGAATTAGGACTCACTACTGTATATATAAATGAGAAAAATATTTCTGATTCAGATTATATGATAAAAAAAATAGAGGAATTGAAAAATTTGTTTTAATTTCTTTTTCTTTTTATAGAAAAAATTATTTATGTATGCTATACTTTAAATTAGAGAATAGGAGGGAGTTAAGTGGATAATAAAAAAACTAAAACTTCACCAATAGTAATTATTGCTTTTTTTCCATTTTTTATTTTAAAATATGCTTACATAGGTTTACTTTCTATATTTGGTTTAAATAAAAAAAAGCATGAAGGAAAAGTAGCTGATACCAAAGAAACTTCCGAAAATATTAATGATAATAACAATATGGTCAATGTTCCACAGGCAGATATAAAAGTATCTAATCAAACAAATGACGTCAAAGCGAATAACGATAATGTTAATGCTTTAAAAGGAACAAAAGTTTTAACTGGAAAAGAGAGTATTACAGGTAGAGAGCAGAAATACTATACTTTTAATTATACAATTAAATTAAATAATGGAAAACTTTACAAAAATTCCTTTGATGCTCCTAATATTAATGAAGTAGAAAGATTTTTAAAAAACGAAGGATATGAAGTTGTAAAAATTTCTCCACGTGGTAAATATGATATAGATCTTTCTTTTGGAAATAAATTAAATGTAACTACTTTAGCGTTTACTTTAACTCAATTATCTACTTATTTAAAAGCTGGTATTCCTTTAGTTGATGCAGTTAGAATTGTTGCAAAACAAACAGAAAAGAAAAATGAAAGAAAAATTTGGGATAAAATTACGTATTCATTACTTACAGGTAAAAGTTTTTCAGAGGCAATGATTGAACAAGGGAATGTATTTCCATCTATGTTAATAAATATGATAAAAACAGCTGAAATGACTGGTGCATTAACTGAAATATTAGATGATATGGCTGATTATTATACATCTACAAGTCAAACTAGAAAAGAGATGAAGAGTGCTTTAACTTATCCAGCGGTTATTTCTATTATTGCTGTCATAGTAACAGCTTTCATGTTGGTGGTTATTGTTCCCCAATTTGTTTCTATGTTTGAACAACAAAATGCACAAATTCCGGCTTTTACTCAATTTATTATGGCTTTATCAGCTTTTTTAAAGAATAATTATATATATATATTAATTATTTTATTAGTATTATTAGTAATATATAGATTGTTATTTAAAAATGTAAAAGCTTTTAAAAGAAGTATGCAGTCAATTTTTATGAAAATTCCTGTATTTGGAAAAATTATTATTTATAACGAAGTAACAATTTTTACTAAAACTTTTGCTTCTTTAATAAATCATGGTGTTAAAATTGCGGATTCTATGGATATTTTATTAAAGATAACTGATAATGAAATATATAAAGAATTGATTAGTGAAACATTAAATAATCTTACTAAAGGTAAGAATGTTAGTGAAGCTTTTAAAGGTAATTGGGCTTTTCCAGTTGTAGCTTATGAAATGTTAGTTACAGGTGAAAATACAGGACAACTTGGTGCGATGATGCAGAAGGTTTCAGAGCATTTTACTAATCTTCATAAAAATATAATTAATCAAATGAAAAGTTTGATAGAGCCAATTTTAATTCTATTTTTAGGTGTTGTAGTTGGTGGAATTATTTTAGCTATTATTATACCGATGTTTAGTATATATGATCAACTTTCATAGGAGGTTTTATGACAACTTTGTATATGATAATGTTTTTTATAATTGGTTTATTTCTAGGATCATTTTATAATGTGGTTGGATATCGTTTACCAAAAGGAGAATCAATAGTTTATCCTCCTAGTCATTGTCCTAATTGTAAACATAGATTAAGTGCTTTAGAACTTATACCAGTATTATCATTTTTTATACAACGCGGTAAATGTAAACATTGCCATGAGAAAATCGCATTGTTTTATCCAATAATAGAATTTTCAACTGGTCTATTATTTGCAGTCAGTTTTTATTCTTATAAATTTAAACCAGAACTAGCAATTGCGTTAGTTTTAGTAAGTTTATTAATGATAATAGTAGTAAGTGATCTTAACTACTTAATAATACCAGATTCTGTTTTAATTATATCTAGTATAATTATTCTAATTATTAAGTTTATTTCTGGTGGTTATCTTTCTTTTTTTAAATCTTTAGGTGGCGGATTACTTTTATTTTCATTAATGTATATTATAATGTTACTTGGTAATATGCTGTTTAAAAAAGAAAGTTTAGGTGGTGGAGATATCAAGTTAATGTTTGTCGCAGGTCTTGTTCTTCATCCTTTAATAGGAGTTTTTTCTATATTTTTATCAAGTTTATTTGCTCTTATTCCATCATTGTTCTTATATTATAAAAATGAAGAACATGTAATACCTTTTGGACCTTTTATTTTATTCGCAGTTATAATTTTATTTTTAATGAAAATTGATGTAAATAATATATATAATTTTGTAAATTCTTTATGTATTTTTAGGTGATATTATGTATGAACAAGTAAATAATAAAATAAATGAAATTATTGCATTATTTCAAGAAAATGATAATATTAAAGAAATGATTAGATTAAAAGATGAATTACTTAATGATGATGACATTAAAAGTAAGTTAACAGAATATGAAAAATTATTAGTTAATCCCTATGATAAAAAATGTCTTGAAATTAAAAAGTATCTCTTAAATGATAAAAGATTTGCTAAATATAAAAACTATGAAGATGATCTTTATATTTTAGTTTTAAAAATAAATAAAGAATTAAGTGGTTTATTAAAGGAAAAGAGTTGTTTTAAATGAAAGTTATCAGTGGAGCATTAAAGGGTAGAAATATAGTAGGTTATAATATTGAAGGTACTAGACCTACGATGGATCGAGTTAAAGAAAGCCTTTTTTCGATGATTCAAAACTATATAGATAATGCAGTTGTATTAGACTTGTTCGCAGGTAGTGGCTCTTTAGCTATAGAAGCCATAAGTAATGGAGCGAGTTATGCTTATTTAGTTGATAATAATATAAAATGTATTCAAGCGATAACTAAAAATATAAATAACTTTAATATTGAAAGTAAAACTAATATAATAAAAGATGATTATGGAAATGCTTTAAATTTATTTAAAAATAAAAATATCAAATTTGATATAATTTTTTTAGATCCCCCATATAAAAATAAAGATATTCCGAATATTATAACGTATATTATGAAAAATGGTCTACTTAGTCAAAAAGGAATAATCATTTGCGAAATAAGTGATATAAATTTAATTAGAGAATATAATGAATTAGAATTAATTAAAAATAAAAAATATGCGGATAAATATATTATTATATATAAGAACAAGCATTGACAAAATTTTACCTCAGTATTAAAATAAGATTAATTGGGAGGGTTTTATGAAAGAAAAATTACAAGTTTTAAAAGAAAATTATGGAAAGATAGTTTCTAAAACAAAAGAAGTTTTTGAGTTGAGTAAAGAAACTACAGTTAAATTTAATGAATTGGATACTGAAAATAAATTTGAAAAAGAAGAAAAATTAGAGGATGCCGTTAATTTTTATTTAGATGAAACAACGGATATGGAAAAACAACTTGTTGATTATTATAATGAGGATCATGCAAAATTTTTAGAAACAATGAAGGAATTAATTGAGCAAGGACAATATGATGACGAAAAAATTAATAAACTTTTAGTATATAAAAGTTGTGGTGTTGTAGAATTTGCCAAAAAGGCTAATGAGTTATCAGATTTAATAATTGAAACTCAAGCATTAAGTTATGAAATTAAAAATGAATTTAGTAAAGATCCACGTGTTAAAAATATAACAGAAAAGACAAATTTCGCTATTGATACAGCTAGCGCAATAATAAGTCCTTATAGAGAAGTTGCTAAAGAACAATTTTCTGTATTAAAAACAATTGCAACTAATAAAGTAGTCGATACTAAAAATGATTTAGAAGAAAAAGTATCTAAAGGTTTCAAAACTTTAAGTAAGAAATTAGACGATTTTTCAAATAAATTAAATAACGATAAGAAATAGAAAGAAGAAATATGAATAATAAGGGATTTGCAATTACTTCAATGGTATATGGCTTAGTTTTATTAGCTAGCTTGATTTTGTTTTTAACGTTAGGTGTTTTAGATATGACTAATGTTGATAATGATAAATTTACTGATGATGTTGAAGAAAAATTGATTTATTGTGATTATACATATAATTCTGATACAAAAACATGTAAATTTGGTGAAGAATGATATAATTATCATTCTTTTTTGTTATTTACAAATTATATTTTTTTGTTATAATAATTAACAGTAATTTATTTTGGGGGATTATATATGAAAAATAATATTTATTTAATACTTAAATTATTAAAAGAAAAAATTGAAAAATTGGGATATTCAAGTGATTATATTGATATTAATAATAGTAATTTTGTTTATGTAGTTTCTAATTATTGTAAAGATATTTTAGATTATAATATTGTAAGTGATGTAAAAATGGTGCCTTTTTATATTGAATACGGAACTATGGAATATAGAGGAGATAACTTTTTTTTGAAATTTGGAGAGCGTTATCATAATTATTATATATATTTACTTAAAAATGCTGGTGAAGATATTATATATAATTCTTTTATATTTAATGATGATAATTCTAAAATAGAAATATTTGATTGCTTATTAGATAAAGATTATCTTGAAAAAATGTTTCTACTAGGTGAAGATAGTATAAAAAAACCACTAACAGATACACAATATTTAAAAAATATTTTTTTACAAGTACATAGTCATTTAGAAAGGTCAAGAAATGAGCGAATTTTTCCAGATAAGTATGACAGATATGTTCTTGAAAAACAATCAAAAATTTTAATTGGTGTAAATCCAGAAACAAAGATTAATGGTTTAGTGCAAGAAAGTGACTATGTGGAATTTTTTCATGAATATATGGATTATCAAAAACCTAGATTTAATGTGGATTTAACAATTTCTGGTAACGAAAATAAGAATACAATTAAATATTTAAATATTAAAAAATATGAAGATAATAATTTAGTATATAATAAGAATTTTGAAGATTATAATGAAAGTAGTTATATGTATTTATTTGAGGAAGCTAAAAATGAAATAGATGATAAAAATAAAATGAAACAACTTCTTAAAGTTCTTGATACATTAAATATGGATAAAAAATAAGAAAGAAGGAAGAATTTGCCTTTTTTCTTTTTTTATGTGTTATAATAATTAACAGGTGGTAAAATGAAACGCAGTGAAGTAGATAGAGAAAAAATATCTCCAATGATGAAACAATATTTAGAAATAAAAGATAAATATGAAGATAGTATTATCTTTTTTAGACTTGGGGACTTTTATGAAATGTTTTTTGAAGATGCAGTTATCGCAAGTCGTGAATTAGAGCTTACTTTAACTGGTAAGAATGCTGGACTTGATGAAAGAGTTCCTATGTGTGGTGTTCCTCATCATGCCTATAGCGGTTATTTAGATAAATTGATTGATAAAGGATATAAAGTTGCCATATGTGAACAGTTAAGTGATCCTAAAGATAAAAAAATGGTGGAGAGAGATGTTATCCAAGTAGTAACTAAAGGTACTAGATTAGATACTTCTTTGAATGCTCATGATTTTAATTTTATAGGTAATATTTATGATTTTGAATATTGCTATGGAGTTAGTTATACGGATATTTCAACTGGGTGCTTTTATTCTTTTATAATTGATTATGATAAAGATAAATTAATAAAAGAAATCATTAATAAAAATATAAAAGAATTGATAGTTAATTCTAAGATAGATAGAGTTTTAATTAATGATTTAAGAAAAAATTATAATATTTTAGTTACTATACGTGACGATTTAATAGAAGAAGATACTTATGATTATATTTATAAAGATTTAAATGATATTAGATTAATTACCACAGTAAAACATTTACTTAGTTATTTAGTTGATACTAAAAAAGGAAATTTATCACATTTACAAGTATGTGAGAAAGTAAATTTAGAACAATATTTAAAATTTGATATTCATACTAAAAATAATTTAGAATTGACAGAAACAATTAGAAATAAAGATAAAATGTATTCTTTATTATGGTTGCTTGATAAAACTAAAACTGCGATGGGGAGTAGATTATTAAAATTTAATATAGAAAATCCTCTAATTGATAAAAATGAATTAAATAGAAGATATTCTATTATAGAAAAATTACTTACAGAATTTATATTAAAAGATGAACTTAGAGAGTTACTTGATGAAGTTTATGATCTTGAAAGATTATCTTCACGTATAAGTTATGGTAATTTAAATGCTAGGGATTTAATACAACTTCGTAATTCTTTAAAAGTATTGCCTGAGATACATAAAATACTAGATGAATTAAATTTTGATAAAAACATTGAAACTTTAGATGAAGTTTATGATTTAATTAATAGTTCTATTAATGAGGATGCTCCTATATCTATAAAAGAAGGAAATATAATAAAAGATGGTTATGATAAGGAACTTGATGAATTAAAAGATATAAGAAGAAATTCTAAAAATTATATATTAAGTATTGAAAACAAAGAAAAAGAACGTACTGGTATTAAAGGATTAAAGATAGGATTTAATAAAGTATTTGGTTATTTTATTGAAGTTAGTCAAGGTAATATTCCTTTAATAAAAGATGAATTTGGATATATTAGAAAACAAACTTTAAGTAATTGTGAAAGATTTATTACTCCGGAATTAAAAGAAAAAGAAAATATTATTTTAAACGCTGAAGAAAAAATAATGAATTTAGAATATCAAATATTTATTAATATTCGTGATGAAATTAGAAAATATATTGGAAAGATTCAAAAAACATCCAAAATTATCGCAGAGATTGATATGATGCTTTCTTTGGCTATAGTTGCCGAAGAAAATAATTATATTAAACCTAATTTAGTAGATAATCATTCTATAAAAATAGAAAGTGGTCGTCACCCAGTAGTTGAGAAAGTTAATAAAAGTAATTATGTAGCGAATGATATAATAATGGGTGAAGGAATAGATATTTTACTTATAACTGGTCCGAATATGGCTGGTAAATCTACTTATATGAGACAATTAGCGATTATTGTTATAATGGCACAAATAGGTAGTTTTGTTCCGTGTAAGAGTTGTTCAATGCCTGTATTTAATAAAATATTTACACGTATCGGAGCAAGTGATGACTTAGTTAGTGGAGAAAGTACTTTCATGGTTGAAATGAAAGAAGCTAATAATGCATTACAAGACGCAAATGAGGATAGTTTGATTTTGTTTGATGAATTAGGAAGAGGTACCGCAACATATGATGGAATGAGTTTAGCGCAAGCAATCTTAGAATATATACATGACAATATACATGCGAAAACTTTATTTTCTACTCATTATCATGAGCTTACATCCTTGTCTCAAACACTCCCTAATTTAAAAAATGTTCATGTTTCAGCTAGTGAAGAAGATGGAAAAATTACTTTCTTACACAAAATTAAAAGTGGTGCTATAGATAAAAGTTATGGAATTCATGTTGCGTCACTTGCTAATCTTCCTAAAACTTTAATTAAAAGAGCTGAAGAAATTCTTGATGTATATGAACATAAAAAACAACCAAAACCAACTTTTACTCAAACTACTTTATTTACAGAAGTTGAAGAAGATGTGAAAGAAAAATCCATCGTTGAAGAAAAATTAGAAAAAATAGATCCCCTTACGATAACTCCAATAGAAGCTTTAAATATTTTAAATGATTTAAAAAAAGATTTAAATAAGAAATAAAATTATATTAACTAAATTTAGTCTAGTAAAGACTAAATTTTTTTGTTATAATCAAAAAGAATAGTAGTGGTGATTTAGATGGTAAGAGAGTATATTGGTTTTATTAAAAATTATATTAATTTAGCTAAAATTAAGACTAAATATATGATAATAATTATTGTTTCGGCTTTAATATATAAAGGTTTCTATGTTCTAGTACCTCTTATTGGTTCTTTAATTATAAAATATTTAGAACTAGGAAATAATAACATGGTATATGTTTGTTTATTTGCTTATTTTATGTCTTATTTATTATATAATGCTTCACTTTATATAAATTATAAAGTATATGGTTATAATATGAATTATTATTATGATTTGATGCAAACAAGAGTATTAAATAAATTATCTACAGTTGATAGTGGCTTTAATAAAGTTATTAGTAAAGGTAGACTTATGAATTCTATTAATGGTCATATTATAGATATAGGGGATATGAATGATGAAATAAGTGAGACTATCACTGGTTTAATTCAAGTTATTGCGGTTTTTGTAATAGTTGGGTTTAAAAATATTTATGTTTGTTTGATATTACTATTATTTGCGGTTATATATACTGTTTATACTATACATTTTGATAAACTAGTAAATGTATATAATGAGAGAGTTATTTACCAAGATGATAAATTTAGTAATTTATTACAGCAGATATCTACCGGGTTACAAGAAATAAAAACATTTAATATGTTAGATAAATTGTTTTCTAAAATAAAAATAATTCACTCAAATTTTAATAAAAATTATTCTAAAAAAAGAGACTATATTACAATGCGTGATAATAATGTTAAATATATTAATTATGGTTTTAGAGTAATTCTTTATATTATTATGATAACTCTTATGATGAATGATGTTATTGGTCTTGATGTTTTGATATTAGTTATTTCATATCATAGTTATATTATTGAATATATTGGCGACTTGATGAGTAATTTAGAAACTATTAGAGAAGTTAATGTAAAAGTAAATAGAGTAAATGATATTTTAAATTATAAAAGTAGTTTTGTAGAATATGGTAATCTTACTGTGGATGAAATATTTGGTAGTATTGAATTTAAAAATGTAAGTTATAGTATCAAAAACAAACAAATATTAAAAAATATTAATCTTAAAGTAGATCATAATAAAGTATTAGCAATAGTAGGTGAAGCTGGTAGTGGTAAGACAACGTTGTTTAATTTATTGCTTAGAATCATAGAACAAGATCAGGGAACTATTACTATTGATAATATTGATATTAGAGAATTTAGTAAAGATTTATATACCAATACAGTTGCGGTTATTAATCAAAGACCATTTATTTTTAATATGAGTATTAGAAAAAATTTAGCATTTGTAGATAATAATTTAGATAGACAAATGGAAGCTTGTAAAACAACTGGTATCCATGATTTTATTATGAGTCTTTCTAAAGGATATGATACGGAATTATTAGAAGATGGTAAAAATGTTTCTGGTGGACAAAAACAAATGATATCTATTGCCAGAACATTACTTACTGATTGTGAAATATTATTACTTGATGATATAACAACTTCTCTTGATCCTGATACTGCGACATTTATTCCAAAACTTATTAAAAATTTAAAGAAAGATCATACTATTTTAATGATAACTAAAAAACCAGATCTTATGAAATTAGCAGATAGAATAATAGTACTTGATAATGGTAAAATTGTTGGTGATGGTACTCATAAAGAATTAATAGAAAATAATGAAATTTATCAAGTTCTACAATCTAGAAAATCTCCAAGTAGAATCGGGGTGTTTGATGATGTTTAAAAGATTTTATTTAATAGTAAAGAAATATTTTGGTTTTAAAGCTGATAGTAAGAAAAGATTATTAGAGTTATTTGTTACTTCATTATTTGCTAGAGTGTCTTTATTGACATTGCCATTTATAGCTTCCAAGATAGTATCTTTAGTAACTGATAAAAATTATAAGTATGCCTTTATTTATGTTTTTGTATTTGGAATTTGTTCTTATATAGCCACTTTTTTACATAGTTTAAACTATAATGCCTATAAAAAACACGCAATATATACACATAATAATTTACAAGATATGATAGTTAATAAAGTTACTACTTATGATGAAGATTTTTCTAAAAACATATCTAAATCTTTTATTATAAATACAGCTTTCCAAGATGTAGGAAATGTTATGCAGATACCTGATATATTATTTGATAGTATCAATTATTTAATAAATATTGTTATTTCAATGATTATATTATTAAAAGTTAATTGGATAGTCGGAATAATTATGTTGATAGTTGTATCATTTGCGTTTATATATACTGCTTATAATTTAAAATATAGAGAATATTATTTAAGTGGTCAAAGAAAATATCAAGATAAAATATCTTCTTTATTAGGAGAAGTTTTAGATGGTGGTAAAGAAATTCAAGCTTTTAATATGGAAGAAGATTTAAATAAATATTTGGAAACTTATAAAAGATATTGGCGCAAGAATTATTTTAGAAAAAGACGTTATCAAGATAGAGTTGGGGTTATTAGTGATGCTTTTATTGAATTCTTTAAAGTATTTTTATATGTTTTCTTTGCAATATTAATTTTACAAGGAAAATATGATATTGCGGCATTAGTTTTAGTTATAGGATATGTAGAAGATGTTGAAAATTATTTTTGGTATATAAAAGAAAAACTTGGTAGTTTATCTAGTATGTCTACTAGAGTTGATAGAATTTACAAATTACTTAATTATAATCAAAGAAATATGATTTCTTTTGGTGATTATGATAATGATGATATAGAAGGTAATATAGAGTTTAAAAACGTGTCTTTAACCTATGAAAAAGAAGAAGTTTTAAAAAATGTTAGTTTCAATCTTAAACCTAATAGTTTTACGGCAATAGTTGGAAAGAGTGGAAGTGGTAAATCAACAATATTTAGAGCTTTGCTTCGTTTATATAAAGTTACTAAAGGAGCTATTTTCTTAGATGGAATTAATATATATGATTATAATAAAGAAGTTTATTCATCAAATGTATCTATAGTAACTCAGAAACCATTTATTTTTGAAATGAGTATTAGAGAAAATTTGAGTTTAGTAGACTCTAATGTTAATAACCAAATAAAAGCCTGTAAAAAGGTGGGTGTACATGATGCTATTATGAAATTACCAGAAGGTTATAATACTAAATTAATTGCTAATGGTGATAATATTTCAACAGGAGAAAAACAGTTATTATCACTTGCCAGAACTCTTCTTTCAAAATCTGAAGTATTATTATTTGATGAAGTTACTTCAAGTTTAGATCTACAAACTTCAAAACAAGTAATGAAAATATTGAAATCTTTAAAAAAAGATCATACTATTTTAATGATTACTCATAAACCAATGTTAATGAAACTTGCAGATGATATTTTAGTTATAGATAAAGGTAGATTAGTTGGAAGAGGTAATCATAAAACATTAATAAAAAATAATAAATATTATCAAACTTTACAAAAATAAAAGAGATTAATAAAGACTATTTTCTTTAATTAGAATTTTATCTTTATTTGAAATCTCTTTTTCATATTCATTAGATATTATCTTATATAAGTTTTCTATATCTTCTTTTGTATAATTATTTTTATATAGTTCTTCATGTTCATCTATATAATCAGAAAGTAAGACTGCGCTTTCTATATCTTTTCCAGCTGCTATCCAGTAAGCATCTTCAGCTCTATCATAGGTTACTTGACCGAGAACTTGTCCCTTTCCAAATACATCTACATAATAATAATTCTTAACATCAAGCGTATACTTATCAAAAGTTGTATATTTAGTCATTTTTGTTTCTCCATCTGTATATTTTATTACTGCCCATTTATATAAATCTATATTTTTAAAAGTTACAAATGTTTCTTCATAATTAATTGTACTTGATATAGATTCTGGTTCTATTATAATTGGTGTTTTATCACTACAACCTGATAGAGTAGTTAGTATTAAACCAGTAGATATACTTACTTCCAAAAATCTATTTATTGTTTTTTTGTTTAAATTTATATTCATAAAATCTCTTCTTTCATAGCTAAAAAATTATATTACTACAAAAAGATTTTGTCAATATGTAAATCTTTATAGTTTTTAATTATAATATTTGATATAATTTAGATGTAAGATGATAATTAAAGAATCTAGATATTTATATCTTATATAGGAGAAAGTATGAAAGAAGAATTAGAACAAATAAAACAAGAAGCTATTATTTTATATAATCAAGTTTTAGTTTTTAAAACAACACCTAGAGAAATTGGTATGTATGTTGATAAAAATTATGTTTTATATAAATATGAGTTTACTTATAAAGATCAGATTTTAAATAAGGAACAAATTAAAGATTTAAATAATGATAATAAATTAGTTTTAAATAATTTTATTAAAGAAAATATAGATAAAAAATTTGAAAATATAATGATATTTGATGCTGGTTATAATGTAATACTTAATTATAATGATAAGCATAATGAAATAATTAATCATTATTCTTATAATGATCCTAATTGTTTTTTTACAAAAACTAAAAATTTATTAAAATCATTCTGTTTAATATCAGATGAACAAATTAAAAAATTAAAAAAAGTAGAATTACATTTACATTTAGATGGTTCAGTTAGAAAAGAAACATTATATGAACTTAGTAAAAGTAAAGATAATTTTGAAGATTTTAAAAGTAAAGTTTCTGTTTCTAAAAATTGTAAAGATTTAAATGAATATTTAGAAAAATTTGATTTACCTTTAAAAGTAATGCAAAATAAAAAAAATATAACAAGAATAACTAAAGAATTATGTGAAGATTTATATAAAGATAATGTTATATATGCAGAAATTCGTTTTTCACCTTTATTACATACCAAAAGATTTCTTTCTTTAAATAAGGTTGTAGAAGCTACGATTTTAGGTATTAAAGATAGTAAAGTAAAAGTTAATTTAATACTTTGTTGCATGCGTGGTAGAAAGTTTAAAGATAATAAAAAGATTATTGATTTGGCACTTAAATATAAAAATCAAGGTGTAGTTGCGGTTGATTTAGCGGGTGCTGAAGGACTATATAAAACAAGTGAGTATGAAGATTTATTTAAATACGCTAAAGAAAAAGATGTATCATTTACAATTCATGCTGGTGAAGCTAGAGGAAAAGAAGAAGTTATTAAAGCTATAGAACTAGGAACTAAGAGAATAGGACATGGTATTCATCTAGAAAATGATAAAAATTTAATAGAAGAAATTATTAATAAAAATATAGTACTAGAAATTTGTCCTACTAGTAATATTCAAACAAAAGCAGTAGAAAATATTTATTATCATCCAATAAAAAATTATTATAAACAAGGTATAAAAACCACTATTAATACTGATAATAGAACAGTTTCGAATATAACTTTGTTTGATGAATATAAATTACTTAGAGATATTTTTAATTTTGGAATAGATGATTTTAAAAATATGAATATAAATGCTATAGAAGGTGCATTTATAAGTGAAGAAGAAAAAAATATATTAAAAAAAGAATTAGGAGAGTAGTATGAAAAATTATGATGTAATTATAGTTGGTGCTGGGCCAGCAGGATTATTTTCAGCTTATGAACTTATTGAAAATAATAAAGATATAAGTGTATTAATATTAGATAAAGGGAAAAGCGTTGAACATAGATTTTGTCCTATGAATAAAAATCATGTTCCATGTGCTAATTGTAATCCTTGTAATATTTTAAGTGGTTATGGTGGAGCTGGAACTTTTTCCGATGGAAAACTTAACTTTATACCTAAATTAGGTAAATCAGATTTATTTAAATATATGTCTATTAGTGAAGCTAATAAGTTAATAGATGATACAGAAGAAATATTTACTAAATTTGGAATGGATGCTGAAATATATCCATCTAATATGGAAGAAGCTAAAAAGATTGCTAAGAAAGTTGCTTTAACTGGTAATAAACTACTTCTTATAAAACAAAAACATTTAGGAAGTGATAAATTACCTAATTATATTGATGATTTATGCAAATATTTAGAAGAAAAAGGTGTTACTTTACTTGAAGGTATGGATGTAGTTGATATTGAATCAAAAAGCAAAGATCAACACATAGTAAAATGTAAACACTTAAAAGAAGATATAGAATTTAGTTGTTCTAATTTAATTATTGCACCTGGTAGAACCGGAGCTCGTTGGGTTCAAGAACTTGCTGATAAATATAAAATCTCTTATACTTCTCAAAGTATTGAAATAGGTGTTAGAGTAGAAGTTAGAAAAGAAATATTAGAAGATATTTGTAGTATTATATATGATCCAACTATATTTATTAAGACAGATACTTATGGTGATGAAATAAGAACTTTTTGTACTAATCCAGGAGGATATGTAACTAAAGAAAACTATTATGGCTATATTTGTGTAAATGGGCATGCTTTAAAAGATATAAAATCAGATAATTCTAATTTTGCATTTATCTCTAAAGTAAATTTAACTGAACCAGTTACTAATACTAGACTTTATGGAGAAAGTATCGCTAGAATCGCTAATGTTTTAGGTGATGGTAAACCAATAATTCAAACACTTAAAGACTTAAGAAATGGAAGACGTAGCAATTTTAATAGAATTAATAAAAACTTCTTAGAACCAACTTTAAAAGATTGTGTTGCTGGAGATTTGGCATTAGTTTTACCTCATCGTATTATTACTAATATTTTAGAAGGATTAGAAAAACTTGATAAAATCATTCCAGGAGTTAATAATGATGAAACATTATTGTATGGACCAGAAATAAAATTCTTTAGTAATGAGATAGATACTGATAATAATTTTAAATTAAAAGATCATAATATTTATTTTATAGGTGATGGAGCAGGTAAAGCCGGTAATATTGTGACTGCGGCCGCAACAGGACTTGTAGCTAGTCGTGATATATTAAAAAGAAAATAGTATTAGATTGGGGAGTTATATTATGTTAGCGAAATATGTAATTTTATTTTTCATCTATTCAATATTTGGATGGTTATTTGAGAATCTATGTCAACTTATTGAACAACATAAAGTATCTAATAGAGGATTTTTAATGGGACCATATTGTCCGATATATGGAACTGGTGCATTATTAATTCACATTCTTTTAAAAAGATATGTAAGTGATATAGTGGTCTTATTTATTATGAGTATTATAGTATGTTCGATATTAGAGTATATAACCAGCTATATAATGGAAAAAACATTTAATGCTAGATGGTGGGATTATAGTGATAAAAAATTTAATATTAATGGTAGGATTTGTTTAGAAGCAAGTATTCCTTTTGGTTTATTAGGAACTATAAGTTTATATTTTATAAATCCATTTATATTTTATTTATTAGATAAAGTACCTAATAATATATTAACCATAATAGCTATTATTTTATCATTCATAATTGCTTTAGATTTTTCTATATCTTTAAGTATAATAGCTAAATTCAAAGATGTTGCTTTTAATCTAAAAGAAGACAATTCCGATCAAATAAGTTCTAAAGTAAAACAAGAATTAATTAAACGAAGTAAAAATTACAAACGTTTACTTAAATCTTTCCCAAGAATCAAGATAAATAAGTAGAAAAGCAAGAAATTCTTGTTTTTTTTAAATGTTTATGTTATAATTAGTGCATCAATTGAACGGGGGAAAATAATATGAAATTAAATGAAGAACAAAAGAGAGAAATAAGAGAAGAAATAGAAAGTAAATTAAGAGGAGTAGAAGTTAGTTCTAGATTATCTATTGATAAGAAATTATTAGAACAATTAATTTTTGATATTAAAGATAATGGAATAAAGATTATTTCATGGTCAGGAGATTTCTTATCAAAAATTGATTTAAGTGAAGTGTCATTTGATAATGTCTGGTGGCAAGGAGACAAAATAGTTTTAGATAATACAAATGCAATTATAGATTTTTCAAAGGGAATATTTTCTTATACTTTTGGCGAAAAAATGGAGAACTGTAGTTTTGAAAATATGGATTTAACTGATTCTAATATAAATAAAGTTTCAAGATTTGATTTAGTAAATTTTGATGGTGCCAAATTACCAGAAGATTTTTTTGAAAATAAAGATTTTAGAAATTGTAGTTTTAAAAATGTAGATTTAAAATTGGATATAAATTCTTATGAATTGTATAACCGCTTTTATCGTTGTAATTTTTCAAACACAAATCTTTCTATAACTCATAGTATTAGAAATATTACAGAGGAAGAAAAAAAAGAATATAAAAGATATAATGAACTTTTTGAAAAAACAGTTTGTGAAGGGACATTTAATAAAATATTTTTATCTGATGCCGAACGTCAAGAAATGCGTGATTTAGAAGAAAAAACTTCTCAATTGAGAAAATATTTAGATGTTAAGGATAATTTAGAAAATGCTATTAACGATGATATGTTAATAGGATGTACAGTAAATGGTGAAATCATAAAAAGTCAATCTGAAAAAGAAGATTCTTTTGAAAATTTTAAAAAATCATTATTAGATAGTTTTGATAAAAAAATTATTGAACAAGAGTCAAAAGAAGATAATAAAACTTCTCAAAAAAATTCAGAAAATAATTCAAATTTAGCAGAATTTGCGTCTATGGTTTTTGAAAGTGTTGATAATGTTTTGAGTGAGAATAGTGAACAATATAAAAATTCTGATATTAGAATGCTAGTAAAAGAAATATTTAAAAAATAAAAAATACTTTGTTTTGATAACAAGTATTTTTTATTTTAATAAATTTTTTATTTCTTTTAATAATTGTTCTTTAGATATATTCATATTAGTTCTAATCCACCAAGTTATTATATTCGTAAATCCACCTATATAAAATTCTAATATAATATCTATTTTAGAATTATTTTCTTTATAAAAAGTA
>JBJEXX010000004.1:0-1725 GCA_051886215.1 Bacilli bacterium
AAGTAACTATTCAGACTCAGTTGCATTAGAAAGAATGAGTAATTTATGATAATTGCTCATTTTTTATTATGAAAATACTATTTTGTTAGCAAGTACATCGTTTATAATAACATATGGATTAATTTCTCTTTTTATTGATGTTTTAATGATAGATAGAGTATCAACATAATATTTAGCAAAATCTAGATTTCTAAATCCACCAGATATTTTTGTTTTTCTCTTAAAAAATCTTAAATCTCTTTCACTCATATTGTTATCATACATAACTTTAAAATCTTTAATAAAATATAAATGATTTTTCTTATATTTTTTCATTCTTTTTCTAAGATTTTCTGCTTTATCTTTATAATATGTTGACTTAATTTCTTTATTTTCTTTTTCTGCAAGATATAGTATTTCATCATAACTTCTTTCATATTCTGTTACTTGTTCTTTGCTGAATTGTGTAATTCCATACTTTTTAATAATTTCTTTCGTTTTATACATTTTTGTCAATAATTCTTGCATTAATCTTGGCCATTGTATGTTTTTTATATTTTGGATTAATTCTTCTAAATATCTTTTTACATGTGCATTACATTCATAATTTCTTGTTCCATACGAATATAAAGTTGTATCATGATCACCCATTATTCCTCCGGTAAATCTAGTAAGTATATCATCTTCTTTTATTGGTTTATGTCCTTTATTTTTATGTGCTTTATAAATAACTGTATCCATACAACTATAATTTCTTACATGCATATTTTTTCCATTTAACTTACTGGATGTTTCATCGGTTAAAATATCATTTTGATTTAATAAATGATTTTCTAAATTTATTAATGAATTATTTGCTTTTACACTAAACTCTTTTAAAAAATTCACTAAACTACCATTTGATATTTTTATTATTCCATTTGATATCACTTCAAAAAATTCTGACAATCTATCATAACTAATGACATTGTATGCTCCAAGGTGAATTGATAATGCTTTTATACTATTATGATATACTACATCTGTATAATACTCTTTTGGCAATGTTTCTTTACTATTTTCATCGTGTTTAAAAATATGCCTTTCTACAAAAGGTATTACATTTAACCCAACTTTATACTTAACTATCTCTTCCTTATTTTTTGTTTTTATATAATGAATTCTATCAACAACTTTAATTTTTTTATCTTGTATAAGTTTCTCAATTTTTGCTTTATCAAGATTACTTCCTTTATGACCAAATTGACCTCCGGGTTTCTTATTTGTCTTTTCTCTCGAGTTGTAAATATTTGCTCCAGTTTTACCTTTTGGTTTAACTATATCAGTTGATGATGGTCTAGATGAATTACTACTATTTTTATTATTTTTATTTCTTAATTTATCTATTTCTTGTTCTAACTTTTTTATAGTTTTATCTTTTTCATCTAGCTTTTTATTTAAATTTCTTATTTCTAATCTTAAAGAATAAATGGTAAGTGATTGTTCTTTATTGGTTTCAAGTAACTTATCAATTTTATTATTTAATTTTTCAAATTCTTTGTACATATTAAGTTCATAATTTCTAGTCATTATAATCACTACCTTTATAATTAAAATATTACATTAATATTCATATATTTCAAGACTTTTAATATAATTTTTTTTATTTTGTTAATAACACAAAAATAAGGGCTTTGCAAACCCTTATATATCAGTGTTTATTTTTTTCATTGTTAATATTTTTTATTTCATAGTCTGAATAGTTAC
>JBJEXX010000005.1:0-1713 GCA_051886215.1 Bacilli bacterium
TCAGCAAAAAAGAGTAAATTTACTAAAAATTTTCTTCGCAATGATTTTTTTGATATAATTATTACAATAGGAAGGTGTTGAAGTAATTATGTGTGAAGAATTAATTAAAGAAATAGAAAATGCTAAAACTTTAGGAAGAAGTGAACGAAGAAAAAAAGAGAGAGAATTACAGAAAAAGTATAATGATGGTTCTATTAGAGTTTTATCTAATAAAACATTCACTAAAGGTGAAGCTTTAAAAAGAAAAGACAGACGTGAGCTTATTAAAGATAAAAATTTATTGAAAGAATTAATTAAAATTATCAATAAATATTTTCCTATACTTAATAAATTATTAGATGATTTAACTGATAAAAGACATAAATCATATATTACTTATAGTATAAGAACGCTTATTTTAACTAGGATTTTTGCTTTACTTTGTGGTATTACTTCTATGAACGAAATGAATACAAAATTTAACAAAGATGAAGCTATTAGTAACTTATCTAGTATATGTAATAAAAATTTAATTGAAGTACCAGATTGGCAAACTATACAAGATGTTATTGAGCAATTAAATATTAAAGAAATTAGAAATATAAGAAAATATATGGTTAAGTCACTTATCAGAAGTAAAATGTTTGATAAATATAGATATAATGGTGCATTTCAATTACTAGTTGATGCTACTGGTATATCTTCTCATGACTACAATCTTAATAATAATTGTATTATCAAGAAATCCAAAAATGGTATTATTAAATATTACAAACAGGTTTTAGAAGCCAAAATTGTTGTTGGCAATATTGTAATTAGTTTAGATACAGAATGGATAGAAAATGCTGATATGAAAACTGAAAAAAAGAAGCAAGATTGTGAAATCAATGCTTTTAAAAGAATGGCGCCAAGGATTAAAAAGGAATATTCTAAGCTAAATTTTATAATAACTGGTGATGCTCTATATGCTACTGCTCCGATGCTAGATATTTGTAAAAATAATGGATGGCACTATATTTTTAATTTAAAGAAAAAAAGGTTAAAACAAGTTTATGAGGAATTTGAAGATGATATTAAATACATGAATGAAACAAAAAAAGATCACTATTTTTTGTCATGTGGTATTAAATATAAAAATCACATCTTTAATGTAATTAGATATGAAGAAAAACAATTATCTAAAGGCAAAGAAAAACTTATAACATTTAATTATATAACTGACTTAAAAGTAAATGATTATAGAATAGAAGATATTGTTACTATGGGAAGACGTAGATGGAAAATAGAAAATGAAGGATTTAATGAACAAAAAAATGGGACATTTTGTATTTCTCATTTGTGTAGTAGAAATGAAAATGCTTTAAAAATACATTATTATTTTATTCAAATAGCACATATAATAAGACAACTATTAGATAATGGTTCCATAATGTTAAGGAAAATGAAAATAAAAACAAAAAAAGAAGTAAGCGCACACATATTACAATCACTTACTTCAAACAAACTAAATCTTGATGAAGTTGAAACCAACTTTCAATTAAGATTTACAACTTAATTATACATCAAATGTTCTTTGAAATCACTATTTTTTTGAAATTTTATTAAAAAAATTTTAGACCTGAAAAATGGTCTTTTTGTCGTGATTAAAATTGGGAAGAAAAAATTTGCTCACATTCTTAAATTAATAAATTTAATCTAATTTTAAAATTTAATTAAATTTACTCTTAATTTCTG
>JBJEXX010000006.1:0-1708 GCA_051886215.1 Bacilli bacterium
CCCCGTTAGTGAAATTCAACAACTTTATTGTCTTTTAACACGTAAAGAAGAAAATGAAAATCAATAATTTATGTACAATTACTATTACAGCCATCATTATTGGAACTTATTCAAATCATCTTCTAAAGTGACAATATAGAAAAAACCTGAAAAGGTACTCTTTTATAAGAGAACCTTTTCAGGTTTTTATGAATCACTTTTATTTTACATAGCCACTAAAGTTGCTAGGCGCAGAAAAAGAAAGATAATAAAGATCGGATTTATCTAAACCAGATATTGTTCCTGTTAAAGTTGATTTAGCTTTAACTGTAAATGAATCTGTCGAGAAGAAAGCACCAGCCTTAAAAATTTTCACTTTTAAATCTGAACTTGAACTATTTTTAACACTGTAACTAATTTTTGTTTTACCTTTAAAATGTTTATTCGTGTATAATGTGGAATTGTTAGCAGAACCAGAGAAGTTAAGTTGTTCTTTAGTTAGGTCAACATAACTGCTTTCTTTTGGTTTGTCAATTGTAGATGGAGAAATTGAGTCTTCTTCAATTGAAACTACTGGTGGTTCGGTTGAAACGTTTACATTCTCATTTTCGGGTTCAGGTTCGGAAGATGCTAAGGCTTTAAAACCAAGCCCTAGTGATAACGTTAAAGCAAATACTAAAGACAAAATTCCAAGCGTTTTTTCAATATAATCACTCCTTATTATTCATATAGTTACATTTTACTTTAATGTAAAATATTGTAAATTAATATAAATCTTTTTATCTTAAATTATTTCCAATTATATAAAGCACTATAATGTGTACTGGATAAAAAATATAAAAAAAGTATTTTAAGCCTATGCCTTTCTTATTGTTATAAAGTAACATTAGAGGAAGTGCAGCAATCATCATCCATTGATAGTCTGCAAAAGGGACGATTAGTGAAACGAATCCTCTATCATAACCAAGCCTTCTAAATAGAAAGAAACTTAAAATCGAAATGAGAATATACATGATACTAAGCATTTTTTTGTTGTTTTTTGTAAAATATAACAGTAATCCAATTGCAACAAAAAGAATTCCACCTTCTACCAAAAAAATATTTCCAAACAATGAACCATAAAATACATAGAGTGGTTTAACATCATTAAGATAGGGCAATTGTATAAACTCCACTAAAATTACTGATAGAGCAAAACTGACAAATTGCCATAAAAAAAGTACTATTAAACCCTTTATATTTTTATTATTTATTAAATATATAATGAAAGCTATTAAGAATAAGGGGGCAAAAAAATTACTTGTGATATACCTATAAGTATCATTGTATAAGAGATTAATTATCAAACTTAATATGGACATACCTACAGAAAACGAATATAAACGAATAAGATATTTTTTTATGTCTCTAGTGTATGAATACCCCCAAACTACACAAAAAATAAATAAAGGAGCAGCAATTCTTCCAATCCATCCAAACCAATAAGGTGTATTTGGGATAAAGTATCCTATATGATCAATAATCATTGCCAGTAAAGCAATTAATTTTAATACGGTTGTTGTCATAACAAACCCTCCTTATTTCTAATCAAAGCTACACATAGAATAGTTATCTGAACCCCATTTCATATTTTTGTTTAGAATATTTTACCATAACTGACATACCCATATCGATTTAGATTGATATTAAAACAATTTATACATCGGGCGGCAGCAATAAAGGGATGTAG
>JBJEXX010000007.1:0-1704 GCA_051886215.1 Bacilli bacterium
ATATAAACAGATAATTTTATACAATATTATTATGGCACTACTATTTAAAAAATATATGTCTTTTATCTTTGAATTATATGGGGCATAAGATGCTCTGTACGTTGGTCTTGTGCCCTTAATATATGTGATATTATTTTTTATTTATAAATTTCAAGCACTATTTATTATGACATATTACAAATTATTATATATGTTGGTGGTAACATCATTATTATTAGGTTGTACAGAAAATATTAATCAATCGAATCAAATATATTATACTCAACAATCTTCGGACTATGATGGGCAAAGTGCCCTTTATAATATTCCAATGTTATCAAAAGACCAATTAAATGAAATTGCAGTAGATAATAATTATTTGAATTATAAAGAGGCAAGACAATTTGCTTACACTGAATTTATTTCAAATATAGATATCTTTTATTCTGAATATACAGAAGAAATAAAATTTGCACTCTCTGCCAATATCGAATTACCACTAACATTAACAAATAGACCGGCAGTAGTATTTAATTACGATGAAAAACCATATTATTATGAATTTGGTATTTTGCATAATGGTACTCTTATAGGGACTTTAGTAGCCCTGGCAAGTCCTGTAGAAAAGCAGGTAATCATAGATAGAATTTTTACGGAGCCACTTGATTATAATTCTTACGCTTTTAATTATAATCGGTATATCGGTAATTATCCGGAAGTATATTACGGACTTTCATCAAATAATTTATATCAACAAATAATTACGCAAAATGGTTCTTTAGAACTTACAAGCATTACTCTAAACTCATCTTCCAATGAATTTAATTTTACTGATTTTTACCCGAACGAAGATTTGGATTCAATGAGTAGAGAATTTAAAGAAAATGTAGGCATGCCTTATAAAGAATATTTAGATATAATCAATGATTCCCTTTCAACAGTCAAGGCATGGTGGTTAGAAAGAACAAATCCGTTTGAGTTTTATTTAGGAGGAGGTAATATTTCAGAAAATTTTAATGTACCGACAAATCAAAGAGATGTAATATCAGAGGCATTAAATAATAATGATTATACTGATAAATTTTTCCTTCAAAATTATCTTAACAACTCTTTACTGAATACAGTTTGGAGCGGTGCTTGTGGACCAACAATTATGAGTTGGTTGTATAGAGGAAAATATGATAGTTATCATGGGGTTTATATACCATTATGTGGTGAAGTTCACCCACATAACAATAATAAACCTATAGGTCAATTTTTTTATAACTATAATGTAAAACCAAGATATTCAAAGAAAGATATTTATGATATAAGTCATAAATTAGATAATAGGCTTTATTATCAATGGTTTAAGCGGACAGATAGTTTGTGTGGTGGAGACGCATTATATCATCTGGGTTTATCTCGAGGACTTAGAGAGGCAACTGATGAGTTGTATAATGTTAATTTTATAACATTAGACCAAGCGATAAGTTTAATGAAAACTACAAACGAACCCGTAGTAATAGTATGTGGAACGAAAGCAGGACCACACTATATAGGTGCTATTGGTATGGGATATATAATTAATAAAAAGGGTAAAAAGGGTCATAGTTATTTCTACTATATGGATAATGGTTATAAAACCAGAGATGAAAATAATAGATATCCATGTTGGAAGAAAACTAATGGCTGGAATTTACATTATATTTGGAAACGACAATTTTAATTTAAGGAGGATTTTTT
>JBJEXX010000008.1:0-1702 GCA_051886215.1 Bacilli bacterium
TATAATCCTGAATTTGACAGTTTTGAAAGTTAAAAATCTCCTAACCCCTTTTTTTACAAGGAATTTAAGAGATTTTTTTGCTTCTAAAAAGTGCGTACCATGAAATCTATTTTATTTGTTCAAAAATTTTTTTAAAATCTTTGTATGTATTTATTTCATAGTCAGTTCTAAAACTAAATAATTCATGTAAATCATCAGTTAAATCTGTTCTCATATATTCAGGAATATATCCATCTCCTTTTGTTTCTAATACATTCATATTTCTTAAAGTATCTAATATTTGCGATGATGTATATTTGTCTTCAAGTTTTTTTTCTAATAATCTATAGATAAATAATGAGATGAAACATGTCATAAAGTGAGCTTTGATTCTATCTTCCCTAGATAGATTAATGGGTCTAGCAAGAAAATCACTTTTCATAATTCTAAATGATTCTTCAATTTCCCATCTACCTTTAACTATTTTGAATATCTCATTTATATCACCAATTAAATTAGTTGTTAGTGCATAATAACCATCATATTTTTCTTCTTCTTCAATAATTTCTTGATTTATTGAATATGATTTATTTTCTGCCACTTCACCATTATCAGTTGAAGTCACCAAATTAATAAATCTTCGATAATCATTTTGATTTTTACCTTTTCTAGTAACATTATTTGTTTCAATGCTTTTCTTAGCTCTTTCAATTTGATTATTTCTGATATTTCTATTGTAATCAAAGTATCTAAAGCAAAATGTAACTATAAGATCTTGTTTAACTGATTTAGTCTCAGTTTCAATTATTTTATAAAGCAATGTATCATAGTATTTTTCTTTTAAACTATCATTATTTTCAATAGTTTCTAAATTATAAATATTTTTTAAATCATTGGGTATACGCCAACCAGATTTATTGAATACTTGCTGTTTATATTCATCTTTTAATTTTTTTAAAGACTGGGTAATAACAAATCCACGATTATCTTTAATATTATATTTTTTTATTTCATCAGATGCAAGCCCAGCATCAGTACATAATATTATCTTAGAATCATCAAGTTTAAAATTATTAACAATTTTAGTTTCTTCAGGAATTAAAGTCTTTTGTTCATTCATATTTCCTGGATATATATTACAAGAAAGTGGTAGTCCGTCTCCATCCATAAATAGTCCCATACCGACAATTGGATTAGGTTTATGTTCTTTAGATATACCATATTTTCTTAAATCATCTTCTTCATCAATTTCAAAGAAATAATTGGTGCAATCATAGTAAATAACTTTAGAATTTCTTTTTAATATATTTTTACTATTATTAAATAATTGTTCTTGTATATAGTCCATATTTTTAGCAATATAACTTAATGCTCTATATTCATCATGTAGTTTAAATTTTGGCTGTTCAATAAAGTTTTGACATTGTTTAAATGTTTCTAATTTAGACGAAGGATAGATTATTCTTGCATAGACTAAATAAGATAATATTTCATTTAAATCAAAATGGAATTGATATTTATCTTGAATGGTATCACAGATATTTTTAATATTTAATTGATTATATAGTTTTTCTAAAAATAAATATCCAACATTGAAGGTAAAATTAGTATCTTTAGAAATTATTTTTTTATTATTCTTTTTAATTAAAATTGTTTCACTATGAGAGTGTTCTTCATTATATTTTTTTACATAATCTTTTAACCATTCATTATAATCTTGATT
>JBJEXX010000009.1:0-1695 GCA_051886215.1 Bacilli bacterium
ACAAGAAAAGTGAAAAAATAATATAATTATTTTTTCCTTAAGAATTCCAATGGAATTCTTTTTATTTTATAATATATTTATGAATAATAACGAAAATAAAGATTTTTACAATTTTTTCTTAGAACATCAATTTGATGAAAACATGTTTAATGATGATGGCACAATTAATCCAAATTATAACTCTTTTAAAAAAACAGGTATTATTACTAAAATTTTTGAAGATCATTTTGATATGCTTTATAACAACAATAAAGATTTAATAGATTTATATAGATCTAATGCATATAATGAAATTCATAAAATTATTGATTGTCATAATAAAAATTTAGGATTTTCTACTTATATATGCCCAAAATGTAATGATGCTGTATTTATTGGTCATACATGTAAATCTCGCCTTTGTTCATCATGTGGATACAAATATAAAAATAGTCGTGTAGAAAAAATTATGCAAACTACATATAACTGTGAACATAGACAAATCGTTTTTACTATTCCAAAAGAATTAAGAAAATATTTTTTTCATCCTTTTGATAAAAGAATTGACATATTATTTAAAGCTGTAAGAGATACTATATATTCTATTTTTAATGAATATTACAAATATAATAAGAAACTAGGTAAACTTAAAAAATACAAAAAGAAAATTAAACAAACACCTGGATTTTTTGCTTTTCTTCATACATTTGGTAGAGATTTAAAATTCAATCCACATATTCATATATTAATCGCCGAATTATCTTTATCTGAAAATGGTTTTGTTTCTAAATATGAATATTTTGATTTTAACGCTTTATCTAAAAGATTTCAAAAAATACTTTTAGATTTGCTTGAAAAAGATATTGGTTCATCTTTTAAAGTTGAAAAAGTAAACTCATATAAAAATCATAAAAATGGTTTCTATGTTCATGCTGAAAAAAAGAAATTCAAATCAATAAAAGATGGAGTTGAATATGTAACTAGATATTGTGGCAGAGCTCCAATAAGTGAAAATAGAATAATTAATTATGATGGTAAAAATGTTACATTTTGTTACAATGCACATGAAGATGATTCTTATCATGAATTAACTGTTACTGCTGAAGAATTTATTTTCATGATTTTAAGACATCTAATCCCAACACAGTATAAAATTATAAGATATTATGGTTTTTATAGAAAAAAACATAAATTACATGATAAAATGATTATGTTAATTGATAAAGCAAAACATAAAATTAGAAATGAATTTTTAAAATATGAACTATCTATTTTAAAAAGTTTTAATCGTTCGCCTTACGATTGTCCAAAATGTGGTACTAAATTAGAATTTGCTTTTGAGGTAACATAACGGAGGTAAATATGTTTGATTTTAATAGCTTTCCATTTTCATTAAGTGGAAAAACAGTTAAATACATCTGTCCAAAATGTAAATATAAGTTTGAAGCACCTATTGAGGCAGTACTTGAATTTGAAGAAGAAGATGAGTGGAATAATTTACCAATTTCTACTCCACCCTATACCATTTGTTCAAAATGCAATTTTGACAAATGTGTACCAATCGATTATAAATCTAAGAGAGGATATCACCACATTTATAAAGAAAACTAAAACTATTCAATAGTTGGAAAAAGCAAGATGGGAAAATCTTGCTTTTTGTCATGCATATATTCGTTTTACTGCTTTTTGTAACTTATAGATGACTTTCCTATTATA
>JBJEXX010000010.1:0-6734 GCA_051886215.1 Bacilli bacterium
ACCTATGACCCCCTGCTTGTAAGGCAGGTGCTCTAACCAACTGAGCTAATCGCCCAAAAAACTCATTGACGAATATAAATATACCATCTGTTTATTTATTTGTCAATATCAATTTTTACATTTTTTTCATTAATCTTTGAAATTTTTTCTTTTATCCAACCATCAAGTTTCTTTTCTAAAGGAAGAAAGCCACTTTCTGTTTCCACTATCTTTGCTCGTTTGCTATTTATGTTTTTATAATTAATATTTTTTATAGATAATTTAATATGATGTTCATTCTCATCTATATCAACTATTTTAGCTCGAATTGTATCACCAATTTTAACAAAAAAATTTATATCTTTAACATATGAATCTGTTATTTCTGAAATATGTATCAAACCATTATAATAATCGTCTAAACTAACAAATATACCATAACTTTCAATTCCTGTAACACATCCAACTACATAACTACCTTTTTTATACTCCATAATATCCCTCGAAAACATTATAACACATTAAATAGTGATATATCAAATCATTTACATTAAAGTTTTTTAATAGTATAATTAATTTAGGTGATATTATGGATAAAACAGAAGAAAAAATAATTGAAGTATTAGATAAAATAAAACCATTTTTAGAGAGTGATGGTGGCAATTTAGAATTTGTAAAATATGAAGAAGGAAATGTATATATAAAACTATCTGGAGCTTGCTCACATTGTAGTATGATTGATTATACAATAAAAGATGGAATAGAGGCTACATTAGTTGAAGAAATACCAGAAGTTGTATCAGTGATAAGAATTGACTAGATATTAGTCTTTTTTTTATTTAATCCATTGAAAATCATCAACTATACTTTCAAAAATCTCCAATTTACATATTTTTTTTAAAAACACTGGATACTGTTGAATTTTTTCTAAATATTTATTTTCTATGCTTATTAAATTATCATTATTTATTACTTTATCATATAAATCAAAATAAAAAGACGGAAATAATAATCTTGAAAATAATAGTTTTTTTTCACCATCATTGTATTTTAAATTAATCAATATTTTATTGACTTCATCAAAATCAAAGTCCATAAAAAAATATTTATACTTAATCAATTCTGCTATATCCCTAACATTATAGTCAATTATTATATTAGTAGGTCTATCATAAAAAAAATTATCATATCTTTTATGTTGAATAGAAACTTTCAAATTTTCATATTTATTTATAGTGTTATTAGCCAAAGATATAGCATTTTCCGTCAATCCAACAAAATAATCAAAATATTTATCCAAAACTTTATTATTTCCTTTTACATGTTCTCTTTGAAACTCTAAATAATCAATTTTAGAACTCCACAGTCCAACCCAATCCGTTCTATACAATTTACCATATTTTTTTTTATCTAAATCTAATAACCAGTTAGGTATGATTTTATTTTTTCCAATTTTTACCAAAATATAATTAAGGTTACTGAAAGAAGTGATAATTTGCCCCAATCTGTTTAAAACAATAGTTGAAGTATTATTATCTATTGAATTGATAACATCAAATAAACCTTTTACTTCCATCAATTCATCACTAGAAATAAATGTTGGATAAAAATAATAAGCTTTATTGTTAAAATATACTATATATCCAATATCATTTTTTTTATATTTTACATTTTCAAAATCATAATAATATTTTAAAATATTTTCTATCATATCAATCACTAAAATATATGCAAAAAAAATAAAATTATAAAAAAAAGAGAAATTTACATTCCTCTATGTTTACTATTATCATTTTCAAAAGATTGATTACCCATTGTTTCAAGTAAACCAATAATTGGTTTAAGTTCTTCTTTTGCTTGCATATAAACGCTATACGCATTATCTTGATTAGCTTTAATATTTCTTTGATTTTCTTCGTGAACTGCAATTTGTTCTTTCAATCTTTCTATTTCAGCTTGTTCGTTATTAAACTCTTCCTCAAATTGTTCAGCTTGTTTAGCATAACTATTAACAATATAACTTAATCTACTACATTCATTATATAACTGACTACTACCAGCACCATTTGAGTATGTGTAAGCATTATTAGATATACTATTGTCAGCTTCTGGTTCCACATTAGGAGACTGTTGTTCAATCATTTCAGTTTTTAATGAATCATCTTCATTAATTTCAGGTGAAATAGAACTATCACCTAAATTAAAATCACCACCAATAGCAGAAAAATCAAATGGAATATCATCATTTACAATTGGTTCTTCTGTCTTAGGTTCAGAAACTTCTGGTTCTTGATCATTAGACCAATCAAATGATTGATCAAAAGAAGGCATTTCAGTTAATTCTCTATCATCTACTGGTTCCTCTGTTTCCACAATAGGCATTTCTGGAAACTCCTGTTCTTGATTAGTACTAATATCTTCTCCATTAAAGTTATTAGAAAAATTTTCATCCTCTGTACCTTTTTCATCATCAACTGAGACATTCAAATTTTCATTATCATTAGAATTTTCTATATTTTCATTAGAAACAACATCTTCTGATTCTATTTTATTTCCATTGATAGCTTTTTTTAAAGAAGAAACTTTATCATAAAAATCGCCTAAAGTTTCCATAGATTTACCTAAATTTTCTTTCATTGTTTTAGTTAATAAAATAAGATTAGGATCACCTATTTTTTTTACATCACTTTCCTCAGGAACTGATAAAATATTACATAACAAAGAAGAAATACCAGCTTGAATTTTTTCTTTTACATTATCATTTGTTTCAATTGCTGAAACTATATTTTCAACAACTTTAGTAACTACTTCTGCTTTGCTTCTTATTTTTTTATTTGTTTGTTCAGTTGTTTTAACTTTATTAGGTGCATAATTTTCCCCTTCAACGACCTCTTTATTTATATCTTTAAATTCATAATTTGGCATGTTCTACCTCCTATTGTTCTTTTGACAATTCTCTTAACACATCTTTAATTCTAGACCATTCTTCATCAGTTTCAATATTTCCTAATTCAGTTTGATCTCCATTCTGATGAACTGATGCAGCATAAATAGTAACATTACCATTTTCATCAGTTTCATTTTTAGTATATATAACATATTCTTTTTTAGTATCATTAAATTCAAATGCTAGTAAAACCTCTACTTCCTCAACACTACCATCAGCAGCTGTTATTCTCATTATTTTTTTATTTGTTTGTTCCATACTAGTCCTCCTTATTTTTCTCCTATATTAATATTTTAGCATAAAATCAAATAAATTCAATACTTTTATCTAACTTTTTTCAATAAAAAATATCTACATTCATAACTACAATAATTTTTTATATAATCATCTAAATTTTTTATATCATTAATAGAAGTTTTTTTCTTGTTATGTGAATCATAAAAACCTTTAAGTCTTAATTTATCATAAGAAAAATCACCAAAAACATAATCAAAATCATTGAAATATTCCGTCAACAAATCCCTCACTATTGTTTCATCATAACCATCCTTATAATTTTTTTCTATTTTATATTCAATATTATTAAAAACTATCTTTTTCACTATCATCACCATATACATTATACCATTTTTTTAATTTTTTGTATATGTACTTACATTACCTAACATTGTATCTGGAACTTGTCCTTGAATTAGTCTTGTTCCAATCATAACTTTTGTTTTAGTTGAGATAACTTTAGAAGAAATTGGCAAGACAATTTGCTCGTTAACTAATATATCAACATAAACCTCTAATAACGTATTATTTATTCCATACTCCTTAGCACTAATATTAATATTTCCTGTAACATTTCCCAACAATCTTATTTTAACGGGAATTTTAGGACCTAGATTAGCTATAGCTGAATTATTAAATAAACTACCCGTAGGAACAGATATAACAATTCCTTTTTTCAATTTATTGTATTCATTATTAGTTATACTGTCCGGTAATTTTACATCAGCAAGATCTCCATTTTCTATATTTGTTAAATCATCTTCAACATTCGAAATAATATCTATTAAAATCTCATTTAAAACTTCTCTATTTATATCTGTATAATAAAAATCAGAATTCGAACTATCTTGTACAAAAATTTCACTATTAGAAAACTCATTTAAAATTTTCTTATCTATAGTGTTATTTATTAAACTAGTAATAAATCTCTCAGTCTCTATACTAGCATATCTTTTTAAAGATTTATTCAATTTATTACCTACAAAATAAACACATAAACCAATAGAAATCAGCAATATAATAATTAAAAAATTCCTGTTTATTTTTAATTCATTTTTTTTCTTAAGATACATTTTTTGTTTAATTTGAATCATATTACAATATATGCCTAAAAATTAAAAAAATAGTAGTTATTATTTACCAACTACTATTAAATAAATTGCAACTGAAATTACAATCAATAAAACTAAAACCAAAAAAACTTTTATTCCAGTGTGTTTTTTTTCATTTAATTCAGCAAATTCATCTTCAGTTTCAAAATCTTCATCAGAGAGATCCATAGATTTTGTATAAAAAGATCTATCAATATCGCTAACCTCAGATTTATTTTTTCTTTCTTCTTCTTTATCTAAAATGAGTTTACTAACTGATTCTGTAATAACAGAATTATTACCTGTAGTGCCTACTTTATCTGTTTCATCATCACTAATTAAATCACTTAATAAATCTTTGCTAGCTTCTTTTTCTATATCTTCTTTTAAACTTTTTGATGATATAGTATTTATTAAATCTTCTATCTCATCTTTTTCTTTATCAATTTCTTCTTTTCTTTTTTTCAATTCCTCGAGAGTTGCCCCTTCAAAAATATTATACTGACTATTTCTAATTTTTCTCTTTCTTTCTTCTTCTTGTTCCTCTATATCGCGATTTTTTTTAGCTCGCTGCATTATTTCATTTAAATCAAGATTAATTTTTTCATCCATTTCTAAATATCTTTTTAATTCTTCTTTTGAGCTGATTTCCTTTGGTTTTAATAATTGTCTATAATCCTTTACCTTTTGATAATTAGAACGTGATGAATAAGGAGATGTATTAGAATCGTATTCATAAGCATTATTAACTTGTCCTCTTTCGTCATAATAAATATTATTAGTATAAAAATTATCATATAAATCTTTATTTTTATTAGTTCTTCTAATTTCTTTTTTATTGGAATATTCATTATATTTATCCATACGATTTCTCATTTTATCACCTCTATTCTAATTATAAGTTTATCATATTATAAAACAAAAAAAAATACTAAATTCGCTTATAAACATAAAAAAAGGAAAAAACACTCATCAAAAATTAAATTATATGATAATATTATTATGAAAGGAAAAATATTATGAAAGCAAAAGTAAATAAAGATGCTTGTATTGGATGTGGAGCATGTAATGTTATTGCAGCTGGTATATTCGAAATGGATGATGATGGATTAGCTATAGCTATTAATGGTGACATTCCAGAAGATAAAAAGGAAGAAGTACAAGATGCAAGTGAATCTTGTCCTACAAGCGCAATAGAAGTTGAAGAATAAAACAGATTCAAAATTTGAACCTGTTTTATTTTGCCGTATAATAAAATGCCATAAAAATTAAAAATACTACATATATAATAGTCATTACAATACCATTAATAATCTGTGATTTACTACTTTTATATTTTACACCTACAGCAGAAGTAGCAAGCACTCCACCAATAAGTCCTCCAATATGTGCATAATTATCTATCCCCATATTCATGAAACCTATAGCTAAATTCACAATTATCAAAGGAATAATTTGACTTTTTATAACACTACCTAAATATACACGATAATGATATCCAAAATAAAGTAAACTTCCTAATAAACCAAATATTGCTCCACTGGCTCCAATTGATAAACTGTTTCCACTAAATATCATTGACATTAAAGCACCAGTGACTGCACTAAACAAATAGATAAATAAGTACTTAGCTTTACCCATAAAACTTTCAATTTGTGATCCAATAATATATAAAGCATAACAATTGAACAGTAAATGAAAAATATTCGCATGTAAAAATGCACAAGTAATTAATCTATATATTTCACCTGATCTAATATAAGGAGCATACATACCAAAATTAATCAATGTTCTATTATAAAAGTTAGTACCACTTAATAGTAATGATAAATAAATAAGAATATTAATTGTTACTAAAATTCTTGTTATAGTTGGTTTCTTTTTTCTAAAAACTTCCTCTACCTCTTTGTTGTTTTCTTGACTTTTTTTATTTATATCACTAGTTAATTTTATATATAATTGCATATCATCATCACATTTAACTAACTTTTTCAAAATATCAGGAAAGTATTCTTTTATACATTCATAATTCATTAAATCTTTTTCTTCATTAACATTAATTAAAGTATTATTTTTTACAGGCAATAACTCTACATTGTCACCAATATCTGTAAAAATACTTAAAACATTCATATTAAAAGAAAAAGTTTTTTTCTTTATTTTTTTTACAACACGCTTCGTTTTAAATACGTCAAAAGATAATTGTTCTTTATTATGTATATGATTAGAAACTATTCGAACTATTTTATAATCATTATCCATATTTTCTAACCATATTTCGTTTTCAGCTCCCTGTAATATTATGGGATTGTAATTTTTTTCTGTAATGAAATAATGCAAAAGTTTCATAACTAATTCATTTTTTTGAGTAACTTCATCCATAAATACCTTGTATGATATATATAGTCAGTTACAAGAGAGATTTTGTATTTAATACTGAC
>JBJEXX010000011.1:0-6720 GCA_051886215.1 Bacilli bacterium
TTATTTAATTAAGGAGTACATTATATGAAAGTACATATTATTAAAGTTTTTATTTTTATTGGTTTTGTAGGTTTTATTTATAAATTTGGTGATTTTAATGCACGAATTGATTGTGCTTATAAATATTTTAGAATTCCAAAATTTTAAGAAAGGATTTAAAATATGAAAAATAAGATAAAAGAATTTATAAAAAAAGATAGTTTTTATATATCATTAATAATTGATGTTTTCATTTTGTTAACTTTGTTTATTGCAAAGTTCTATTTAGTAACTAGACTTAAATCTCTTACTTTAATTTTATGTTTATGTATTACTTATTTAAGTTATTATGTATCAAGTTGGTTATTTTACGATAAATAAAACGAACTTATAATCTCTGCTTTCTTTTGTTAGCGTTATAAAAATATTTTTCAAAAATATGTCAAGGTCGCGAAGCGTGCAATTTAACCTTGATATATTTGCAGAAAAATAATAAAAAAAATGAACAAAAGAAAGTGAGTAAGCAAAAACTTATTAAAAAATTGGAAATTTTTCCAATTTTTTTATGGAAATTTTTCAAAAAAGCCAATGCGAGAAAAAACGGTGTTATGCTTAACATATAGGAGGTAAAACATTATGTTGGTTGATGTAAATTTAAAAATATGTGGATTAAGTAGATATAATTTCGTTGATGAAGAAACCAAACGATCAATACAAGGTTGTAAATTAAATTATTACATAATGCAAGCTGGTGAAAATTCAGTCGGTTTAAAGATGTTAAGTGTAACAGTAGACTATGAAGTTTTCGAAAAGTTTGCTGGAATTGATTTTACAAATCCAGTAGATGTAAGAATGAAATTAGATCTAAGTGACTTAACAAAGAAACCTAAAGTTGTATCGGTTGATTTGTTACGTAAGTAAGGTATTAAAACGAAAAAATCGTTTTAATATAGATTTTAATTTATATTTCATGGTGGGGAAATATAAATTCCCTAAGGTAATACATAGCGAAAGCTATTTATTATAAAGAATAAAAAGGAGGTTATATAATGGCAGAGCTTTTAACAACGCTAGGTTCCGTTATTACACAATTATTTGGATATGTTGGTAATGTGTTTACAATTATTGAAGAACATCCTATTGCATTAATTTGGGTAGCTGTTGGATTAGCATTTGTAGCTGTAAAATTCACAAAATATATCCTTGGAATATAAAGAGGGAAAATCCCTTCTTTATATAAGTACATAACAAATAAACATCTATTTTCACTATCTAAACTTCTTTTGTACCCTAAATCGTATTTTTTTCGAGTTAATGTTATGTACTTGTATATGGAAAGGATGTATATATGAAAAAAATAAATTTTATAATGTTTTCTATTTTTATGAGTTTTATCTTTATAAGTTCAACTAAAGCCTCAACAATATACGGAGGTTTTTATCAAAGTAACGAAGATAGAACTTATCAAGGATTAAATTTAATAGAAGAATTAAGTGTTAATTCTGCATTTTCAGACTTTTATTTTTCTTATCACACAGATCTTATAACCAAATTAAGATATGATGCAACTAGTAATGGTTTTAGTTTATATAGTAAGTCTTATAATTCATTAGCATTATTTAATGTTATAGATTTATTACAATTAACTTATACTGTAGCAGGTGGACCTGGTGTTAATTATGCTTATAATAAATGTATTGAGTTAAATTGTTCTTATGTTTTTATGAGTTATTTTGGTGTTTCTATTAGTGAATCTAATATAGAATTCAATGGAGGCGGTTCTTCTGGATATTTACCCGAGTTCTTCTTTTATGATCAAGATATGAATTTTCTATCTTATAATACTTGGACTTCATATATGCCTTCATTAAATTATGATTTTATTAATAAAGATAATGGTGTAATAGATGTAACATCAATGCTTAATGTATTTTTAGATTCTCATTTTAATGATTATTATTATTTAAAAGTTTCTTCTAATTCACTAGGAAATGTTGCATTGCAATATGTTTATACTGACGAAGGATGGTCTGCAATAAATAGTGAAGTTGGAAAAGGTCTTTTAGGTCTTTGGTGGGAAAGACTTTGGTCTAGTGATATTAATGGTGCTACAAATTTTGTTAATTCAGGATATAATATTTTAAATGATTATTATTATAAATATTATCTTATATCTGATACTAAAGCACTTAGTTTTACTCGTGCATTTGTAAAGTCAAAAGATTTTGATATTCCAGAAAATTATGAATCAATATCATTACAATCAAATTTATATGGTTATTATTTAAAACCTACTGGGGAATGTAATGAAGAATCATATACAATTTATTATTATTCTCCATTAGTTAGAGCAAATTCTTTTGAATATATCGCATTAGATAGTGAGTTAAATACTATTTATGGATATTTTAATAAATCACCTAATCCGTATGTATTATATAAATTTTCATTACTTGATGATAGTTTAACAGAACCGTATTATGCAACTTATTATTTTAAAACATTTGAATCTTCACAAGATTTTATATTGTATTATGATTCGACTTGTTTTTCTAAAGCAGTAGCTAGTACAAGTTATGATGTATCTATCGGTGATACAACATATACTTCAGCATTTACTAATCAAATGCTGAAAACTCATTCGATAAATCAAAGTCCTACAACTAATGGATATTTTGATCCCGAAAATCCTTATGGTGATAGTTCAACATCAGGATCTATTAATTCCGATATTACTAATAGTGGATCTAGTTTAGGAAATATTATTAATAATTCTTATAATAATTTGACTGGATTTTTTTCTACAGTTACAAGCACTGTAAAAATGATTTCTTCATTTTTATTAGGTTTACCTGCAGATGTATATAGTGTTTTGATAATGTGTTTTACAATAGGAATTGTTGTATTAATTTTAAAATTATTTTTATAAGGAGGTATATAAATGTTATATGATTTAGCAGTTTCTTTAATTGGTGAGTTACCACCACAATTTGAATTTATTTATGGTATTTTCTGTTTATTGTTAGTCTTTGCTATTGTAGGTATATGTTTATTTCCATTCGCATTTATATATAAATTATTTAAGTAGGTGTTTAAATGACACAGTATATAGAGTTTTTATTTAAGATTATTGCTGATTTTATGAATACAATAAGAGGATTTGAATTTGAGTTTTTTGGTATCCAAACAAATTTCTTATATGTACTTTTAAGTTTTATAGTTGTTAGTATATTTATTACTTTTATAAGAATGGGTATAAGTACAACTAGTGAAGAAGTTGTTCATGAATCAGTACAACATAGACTTAAATTAAATAGGCAAAGGGAAAAACAAAATCAAGAAATAAAACAAGCACAATATAGCAAAGATACACGTGGAGGTAAATGGGTATGAAAAAATTGGTTATTTTGTTTTCAATTACTGTTAGTATTTTTTTAATGAATAATGTTAAAGCCACAAGTGGTACTTCATTTTTTAATTATTCATACTTTGATAATTTGAGTAATTCGAATTTAATTTTTTTAGATAATTATTTTAAGGATTATTATAGTTCTTTAGATACTTTTATTTTTTGTAATATTGATAAAGACTTAACAACTATTTTTTGTTTAAATCAAGGAAAATATAACAAATATATTCAAATAAATAGTAGCAGTAATGGTTCTGCTACTTATACCCTGACTTCTATTTATAATAATTCTCCAGCTATTAAATATGATAAATTTAGTTATGATTATAATACTAATGAAATATATTTTATTAATCAATATTCAGTATATGATTATGATTTTCTTTGGTATGTTAGTTCTTATATTTCTTCTTTTCCATTTTCAAATATTCTTTGGGCTAACGGAATTTATAAATCTAATGAATTATTTAATTTTTTAAACATTGGTGAAGATTTTTATATAGACTTTGATGTTTCTCCTAGCGATAGATATTTAGCTCATTATTCTTATAGTCATTTTATATGTTATGATTGTTATTTATATTCAGTAGTAGATCGTGTTATAGGAAGTACAACATATTATGATTTTAATTATTCAGTTAGATATTATTTCAATGATATTTTAGATCCAACATTTAACCAGGAATATACTTATACAGGTTTTAATGGTGATCAAGTTAATATAGATAATTTAGAATCATCTATCAACGGCTATGATTTAGATACTACAAGAGAATATTTTTATATTGCTGGTGGTGATAATGTAGTAAATGTTTATTATTACAATGATATGTATAAAAAGCAATATTACACAATAAATGTTTATTTAGACGATATTTATTATGCTAAATATAGTTATACGAGTTATGGCGATATTGATTCTTTAGTTGAGTTAGATCTTCCTAGTACTTTAAAAGACATTTATGTTTTAGACGATACAGATTTAAATTTTATAATTAATGAATCAAGAGAATTAAATAATTTTACAGTAAATTATTATTCTGAATATTATGGAACAGAATATCAACAAATAGATTTAAGTGATAGTACATTTTATTTATTTTTTGATTACCAGGATTTAGAAGTTATATTTCCCAATTTAAATTTAACTCATTTCACACAGTTTGAACAGTTAGTTATTATAATTGGTTTAAATATATTATTTTGTGTTTTATTAATATTTGTGATAGTAATATTTTATAAATTACTGCAGAAATTATTAGCATATTTCTTTTAGAGGTTTATTATGAGTGTTATAGCAATATGTGGATTACCTGGAAGTGGAAAGACTTTATTTGCAACATATCTTCAGCTTAAGTTTTTTAAGAAGCAAAATAATGTACTATCCAGGATTAAACGAAAAATTAAAAAAGAAGACGTAATTTTTAATAATATATTTAGTAATTATCCAATACGACTGAAGAAAAAGAAAAAGGATCCAATATTTTGTAATCGAGTTTCTTTATTCGATTTTAATAATATTGAAAAGTTTCCTATAAATAGTAATGTTGTTTTGGATGAGTTTCAAATGTATTTTGATTCTTTAGATTATAAAAATTTTCCAAAGAATATAAGAACTATTTTTCAATTACATAGACATTTAGGATTTAATAATATTTACATATTATCACAACATCCTAGTCGTATAGTAAAACAAGCAAGAGTTCTTATATCTGAGTTTTATGAAGTAACTAAATCAATTAGGCTTCCTTTAGGTTTTATGTTCTTTAGATATAATATTTATTATAATTTTGAAGATTTTGGCAAGCCAGTTAATGTAAAAAGAAGTGAAGTTCCATATAGATTTAGGAAAAGATTTAAAATATTTAGATATAAAAAGGTTTATGACAGTTACGATACTATTTATATGAGGCATTTACTTGATAATGCTTATGATTTTGATATTGTAAGATATAAGGATAAGTCTATGAACTTACAAGAGATTAATTATACATTTAATTTATGATTTTGTATGCGTTTGCAAACTTGCAAACGCATACAAAAAGGAGGTAAAAAAATGGAAACAAAAATTTCCAATAGCCCCCCTCTTACTAATAGGGGGGTAGTAAATACATTAGGCCCGAAAATAAGCCAAAAAAATTTTTTGGAAAGTATAGAATATAGACACATATTATTCGATTGGTTTCAGTGTACAATTTTTGTTGAAAGTAATCCTTATAAATTATTTAAAGAATTATTTAATGTCGATCAAGATTATATATTTGTTGAAGAAAAAGGAGTATTTGGATATAATTTAACATATAACTATCAAAATATTAAAATAATGGTTAATAATAGACGTGATGACATGGGTGTTCATATTCTTTGTTCTGGACAAGCATGTCGAGATATTGAATCAATGGGAATAAATTATATTGATTTATTTACAAGATTAAAAAAATATGGTGCAAAATATACTCGTGTCGATGTTTCTGTTGATGTATTTAAAGATTGTTATTTTAGTATTGATAAAATAAGAGATTGCATTAATAACAATCAAGTCATTTCTAGATTTAAGAAAACAACTGAATTTTCACAGACTGAAATTTCTTCAGGATTAAATACTGGTTATACTGTTTGGTTTGGTTCTAGGCAATCGGATATTCAGGTAGTATTCTATGATAAGTTAAAGGAACGTAAGTCTGCTGATGTACCTATTGTTGAAGATGTTGATTTTTGGAATCGTTTGGAAGTTCGATTCCGATCTGATTATGCAAATGATGTTATATTGAATTATATCGAGAATAACGATAATTTTAATGATTATTATTTTGGTATAGTATCGAATTACGTTTCGTTTATTGAATATGATGTAACTGATACAAATCGAAGTAGAGCGAATGTTCTTCCTTGGTGGTCCAATTTTTTAAATGATTGTTCTAAAATTAAATTGTATAACGTCAATGTTGAAAAACAATTATATAAAATCGATGATTGGCTAGACACTTCAGTATCACGAAGTTTGTTTATATCATTTATTGCTGATGTTGATCCTAACAATGTAAATTTTGATAAACTTAAGAAAAAATTATATTTAGGTTATGAAAATTTCACTACAAATGATTTAAATTTAATAAACGATTATCGTATGTCAAAGAACTTACCATTAATAACCATTGAAGATATAGGAAATTTAATTATAAATAATTTTGAAAACAAATAATTATATGTTATAATTTTATTGGAGTAGAATGGATGTGATTTGACAAAAACTAAAAAATACATATAATAAGTCCTCGAGGTGAGGATAGATGAGCTTTGAAGAAGCTTACGAAGAATTTAAAATATATGCT
>JBJEXX010000012.1:0-1680 GCA_051886215.1 Bacilli bacterium
TAAATCACATTCCTTTCTATGTTCTTTCAGTACTTGAAAGGCACAAATCGAGATTAAAATAAATTCTTAAAATTTTTTGATATAATAATTAACTATTAAAAGGCAAACACTACAGAACACGTTGAGGTGAGTGGAACAAGATTAATTAATCTTAAGTCCGCATAAATATAAGTGCCGATTATCTTTTGAGTACAAATGAGTGTGTCTAAAGAACACGTAACCTTATATTTGCAAAAGCAATTCAGTTTTTAGGTAAAAAGATTTTCAGTTAAGGCCTTTTAATAATATTTATTGAAAGGAGATTTATATGCTAAAAATCGTTTTTAGAAAATGTGCTGGAATTGATGTTCATTCAACTCAAATTACTGTTTGTATTGCAATTACAGATTCTAATGATATTACTTCTTATGAAACAAGAATATTTCCTACCTTTACAGAAAATCTTAAAGAATGCCGTGATTGGCTTCTTTCTAAAGATATTACTGATGTTTGTATGGAATCAACCGGTAAATATTGGATACCTGTTTATAACATATTAGAAGAAAAAATTAATTGTATTATCACGCATCCAAAATATGTTAGAACTATTCTTGGTAAAAAGACTGACAAAAAAGATGCTAAATGGATTGCTGATATGTTTAAACATGGCCTTGTTGAACCATCCTTTATGCCACCTAAAGAAATTCGTGAACTCAGAGATTTAATGAGATATCGTAATAAACTTGTTAATATTAGAACTGGAGAGAAAAATAGATTTCAAAACTCCTTAACTGTATCTAATATTCAAATTGCCAATGTTCTAACTGATACATTTGGCAAAACTGCTCAATCTATATTAACTTCTGTTCTTAATAATCCAAATATAACTTTAGATGATATTAAGCCATTGCTTAGAAAAAATATTAAAGCCACACCAGAAGAAATTTACAAAGCTATTGATGGTAATTTTTCCGAATATCAAACCTCTAAAATGTCCGTTTGTTTAAGTCATTATGAAGCTATCAACTCTTGTATTGATAATTTAGAACAACACATTTTGAAATTAGCCATCAATTATAAAACTGAAATTAATCTTTTGTTAACCATCCCAGGAATTAAAGAAATTTCAGCAATATTTATTATAGCAGAAATTGGAACAAATATGGATGTTTTTTTAGATTCTAAACATTTAGTTTCTTGGGCAGGTTTAGTGCCTCGTTGTAATGAGTCTAACAACAAGAAAAAATCTGTAAAGATTACTAAAGCTGGTATTTATATTAAACCATTACTTGTTCAATGTGCCTTATGTGCCATAAGAGATAAATCTAATGATTATTTTAAACTTAGATATGAATCTATAAAAAGACGTCGTGGACATAAAGTAGCCATTATTGCTATAGCAAAATTAATTCTTACTTGTGTTTATAATATTCTTAAAAATGGTGAAGTTTTCGATAATGAACGTTGCAAAAAATTAATTGAACGTAATTTTAAACCACATAAGAAAACATATTCCAAACCAGAAGAAATGATTTCTTATTTAAGTTCATTAGGTTATACCATTTCTTTATCTGATATTTAATTATTATTTCAAAGAACACTTATTTTATAGTCTTCATTGACTTACATAGGTTCAAAAAAATTTTCTTGTTTTTGAACTCCTTTTGTGTGTCTAAATTTTAATTATTTATTTTCAACCTT
>JBJEXX010000013.1:0-1659 GCA_051886215.1 Bacilli bacterium
CGTTGAATCAATCTAAAGTGCACAAATAAGTGCAATTAGATAAAAAAAGTGCATTTCAAAAAGAAAGTGCACTTTTTTCAAAGATTTTTTAAAAAGAATAATAAAAAAAAATAGAAAAAAAATATGAAATATGATATATTATTAAGCGTGAAGAAAAAATTCTCACACGCCAAAAAGTGTAAGAATTGTACATGTTTTAAAACTAAGTGCACAATGCTTACATAAATATTAATTAATGTAAATGGCAATTTATTTGTCAAATTTGATATTTATAATTGGTGGTTATAAATATCTTTTTTATTTTTGGTTTTTAATTGTATTTATAGATAACAAAAATAAAAGAAAAAATTAATATTTTAATAGTGAATCATTTAATACAACTTCATCAGGCTTAATATAATAACAATTAAGAGATTTTAGAATATATTCATTACATAGAAACAACATGGCCTCATACGGCGACTTTCCGTTTAATGAATCTCTACATAATGAATTAATATTATTCATAATCAAATTACAAGCTTCTTGATTGACATTTTTAAATGATGAACATTTCGGTAATATATATCTAATAAATTCATGATTTTTTTCTATCATACCTTTTTGACAAGACATATGTGGATCACAAAAAAATAGATGAGTAACATATTCACCAGTTGAATGAATGCATTCGATATTATTAACATCAAAAAATTCATGACCATTGTCGGTTAAAATAACTTGAAATAACCTTTTGTAATCATCATATGGAATTAATTGTTGTAAAATATTAAATATTCTAGATACTTCTTCAGTAGTTTGACTTTCTAATTTAAATATAAGCATAAACTTTGATTTTCTCCATAAAAGAGTAAGAAAACAATCCGGTTCTTCATTTAAACCTTCTACAGTGTCCATTTCAACAATGTTTAGATCAGGATTGTTGGAAATATATTTAATAAACTCATCATACGTTCTACCGATTAATATCTCACGTTCTTTTCTAGTTCTGCGTTTATTAGAATTTTTTCTTTTCTTATATTTGACTATTCGTGGAAAGTCTAGAGGACCAAATTCAAAAACACCGTTATTAACATAGTTATAAAAAGATGGTTTAGAAAAATCTAAAATATCCGGATGATTAATATATAAATGATTTATTGTTTGTCCTTTTTTGATAAGTGGAGTAAGAGTAGTATTAATGTTATATACTTCTTCTGGAGTTAAATTAATACCTTTTCTAGCTTCGCTTTTAACTTCTTTATACGTATCATTGGCTTTTCTTGCATAATAGGTATATCTTCCTTTTCTACATCCGCTTCTAGACTTACAACCATTACATACATAAGGCGGTTTATCTAATTTATCACAATGAAAATTGTAATTAGGATTTTCATATTTTTTATTAATACACCAATTATTTGGTTTAGAATATGTTTTGTTTCTATCTATTTCTCTTATAATAGTAGAATGATTTCTACATATTTCTTTTGCAATTTGATTAATTGATTTATTATCATTTAATCCATCTTCAATATTTTTTCTATCTTCATAAGATAGGTGACAATAATTTGTCATTTTCAATACCTCCTTTAATGACAAATAAATTGCTGGGTGAGTATTATATCAGTTTCTAAATCTTATTGCACAACTTTTGTGCACTTCTTTTTTTAAAATACG
>JBJEXX010000014.1:0-6598 GCA_051886215.1 Bacilli bacterium
GTTTTTGTATCTTCTATCAAGTATTCTTTATAGCCATTATACTGACTTTTTATATCCAATGAATTTATGTCTAATTCATATTTTCCAACAAAATTATTTTCGCTGTATTCTATTTCTTCTGGTAGCTGTTGTAATATTTTGTCTATTTTGTTGCTATCTGATTTTATAGTTTTCGTAGTAAATATATCTATTGTTTCTGTTATATTACCGCCTGTTTTTATTGAATTTTCTAGCTGATATGTTTTCTTTTCTATTTTAAATTCTTTTTCTAAATTAAGCAAAAATTCATCTTCCTTATCTTGTGAAACTGAATATGTCTTTTTTATATACTCTATATTATCTTTTGTATAAATTTCTTCATTTGTCATTGCAAAGCAATTTACTGTTGTTAATACTACTGTTGATAATAAAATCATAGTAGTTATTTTTAATATTTTCTTAATCATATAGCTCCTCCTTTTAAAATATAATTAAATAAATAAGTAGCTCCTAATGAACATAGAGCTACTATTAAAACATAAAAAACAATTTTGAATAATTTACTAATAAGATCACTAAAAAATGAGAGTATTACTTTTATAGTATTTGACTTTTCTATTGTATAGTTTTGATTATGATTTTCTTTTAATTTACTTTCCTTTTGAAATTTTTTATATAAATTTTTCTTCATACATCATTTCCTTTTAAACATATTGAAAATATTTCTTTTTTCTACTGTAATTAAACTGTTAGATTTTTCTTCTACATTATCTTTGAATATTGATTGATATATTTCAGAATTTTTCATTTCAAAAGGATTTGGTGCATATTCACTAAAATGAGTATTTTTTTTATACTTATTCATATTAGATGATAAAGCATTTTTATCTTCATCTGGACAATATGAAATTATAAAATGCACATCTTCCAATTCTTTTAATTTAGCAATAGCCATAAAAATATTACTTATTTCCCACAATTTACTACCACCAACAATTATTCTTTTATCATTTTTTATAAATGAATCTAGATTCTCATTTGTCAATATTCCATAATCGTATATATACACATCATAACCATAACTCATTGCACTAATTTTCTCATTTTTATCATATAAATCTATACCATTATATTGAAACATTCCATTGCTAATTTCTTTTCCAGCATTTTCTCTTAATTCTTCAATATCTCTACTGTTATTGGCACATACATAACAAGCCTTTAATCCTCTTTCATTGAAAAATTTGCATAATAAAAGAGCTTGTGTAGTAGCCCCAATGTGTTTTTGTGTTCCAGCAACTGCTACTGTGAGTAATTGTTTTAGTTTTTTATACTCTTTTTTTATTATTACTTTATTTTTTCCCTTAATATTTATATCTTCTACTCTAAACCTTATTGCATCTTTATACTCATTTCCCTCTTTTGATAAGCATTTCTTAAATTCTTCATCTTGTTTTTGATAATTATCTCCAATTACAAAATTATAAATACCTTCTCTAAAAAGTTTTGATAAAATGCTATCTCCCTCTTTATATCCTGTTGCAAGTATTATTATTCTAATATTGTGCATTGATTTCATTGCTACAACTGACTTTATAATAGTTTCTTCCTTTTCTTTTCTATCTGTTATGTCTAATATTAAATATTTAAAACTACTTAAATTTTGTAATTCTCTTATTGAAAAATCTTGTAAATCTTTTATTCCTGTATAAACCTCTATATCATCATAATCATTTTTTGCACATATTTCTCTTATAAGTTTTTCGTTTGTATTTGTTATTGCTAAAATCACTTTACTCCCCTCCTTATATTTCATTTCCCCAAGAGTCCCAATTTGGTACTTGCTGTCTTGCAAATAATTCAATTTTAGGTAAATCTCCTACTAGCTCTATTATTTTATTTCGTGTAATATCTGGCTTTTTGCTATGTTCTTCTATTGGTGTATCTATTACTTGATGAACTCCTGCACTCTGTCTTTTTATATTTCCTTTTGTTCCTAACAAGCAAATTTCTACATTTGCTCTTGTCCAGTACCCCATACCCCAAAACCAACTATTACTTTTTTTATTTTTCTTTACCCAAGCAAAAGCACAGGTTTTATATGTAAATCCCCATTCTTCTAATACTTTTATGCCCTCTTTTAAACACGGAAATGTAACCCATAAAAAAAGGACACTATCTTTATCAGAAATACTTTTAATAGTGTCTTTCATATTTATAATATCTTGAATATTCATTGTATTATAATGACTTTCTGCACTCCTACCTAACCCTTTTTTACTCCAAACTTTATATTGCCACGGTGGATCTGCATATATTATTTTATATTTATTAGTGGTATTATATATATCTACTTTCACGAGCTACCACCACCATATAAATAGTTTCGTGGATTTTGAAAATCTCCGTTTATACTTTTTCTAATTTCAAAATGCAAGTGAGAGCCAGTAGAACTTCCTGGATTATTATCTTTATTTGGATCTCCGCCTTGTGTTCCTATAACATTTCCCTGCTTTACATCTTGACCATTATGTACATATATTTCTGCTAAATGTGCATATAAGCTATATATTGTTTCATCTTTATATGTATGTTCAATTTTAACACAATTTCCATATCCACCCAAGACTCCAGCAAATACTACTTTTCCGTCTAAAACACTTAAAATTTCTGTATGCCAAGCTCCAGCTAAATCTATTCCAGTATGAAAGTTAGGCTTTCCGTGTAACTGGATGTATTCTATTTCCAAATTCACAAGTTACTACTGCATTATTAACTGGCATTGGTAGTTCGCCATTAAAACTTAGTTCTGAACTTTCTAAATTATCTCCATACTCTTCTTTTATTTGATATATTGTAGAATATTCTGCACTTGCTTTCATTTCTTCTTCTGTTTCCCAACTAAACCAACCTTTTATTGTCTCCCAAGCACTTACTAATAATAGAATAGGAACAGCAAGTATAAGTATAAATACCACTATTCCTATTATTACACCTATTATAAGTCTTTGCCTTTTTTCTTCATCTGTTATTTGACTTATTACTGCTTTTGCTATTAACTTTGCGGTCGCTGGATCTATTGCCATTAACGACCACCACCTTTTCCGTAATATGCAAATTCATAAGGGAATATATCAAATTTAACAAGAATTCTATTTGAACCTATTATAAATATTCCATATCCTCTTTTCTTTGCATATAAAAAGTCTGCTTGATATTCACTTAATTTGAATAACTCTGTTGTTTCTTCTAAATTCTTACCATCTGTTCCCATAAGTATTTTATATGTAGCCATATCTAATATTGCTTGTCCATACATTTTAATAGATGGATCTAAAAAGTCTATAATTGAATGAGATATAATTGTCAGACTTCCGTTCATATTTTCTACATCTCTTTGCTATATTACGAAGAAAGATTAAACTTTGAGGTACTTGTGTATCTATAAGCAAATAAGCCTCATCACATACTAGCATTGTCTTTTCTTCTTTATCTTTACTCATAAGCTCCCAACAATATGTTAGTATATTAAAATATTGTGCTTTTTTTACTCTTTCTGAAGCATCTTGCAAATTATGTGTATCTAAACAAATACAATTAGTTTTTGTTCTAACACTTGTATAACCATTAAATAAAGCACTATCAGCACCTATTGCTATCGTCCTTATAAGTGATTGCAATATTTCATAATCACTTTTCTTTGATTCTTCAAAAGTTGTACTTAATTTTTTATTTATTAACTCATATAAGTCTGTCATTATAGGAAAATCTATATTTTTAAAATTAGATATATCTGTATTCCAATATATATCAAAATTATTATATAATTCCTCTAATGTTTCTTCTAATAAAGCCACTTGTATAGTTGTTAAGTCTGGAAAAAGTAATTTAAAAAAAGTTCTTAAAGTTTGGAAATGTAATGCCATTGCACCTAACCCTTTTCCCTCATCTTTAAAAACTTTTTCTTGTTCATTTTCATCATCTAACGGAACATCTTTTATTTGTAATGGATTTATTATTCCTCCTGCACCACTTCCTACATTTAACCAATCGCCATCTAAATTTTCTGTCAGCTCTTTATATTCTCTCTCAACATCAATCGTGATAATTTTAGTACCTGTCATAAATTCATTTAATATCAAATGTTTAGCAACTGTTGACTTGCCAACTCCGTGCTGTACCCATTATTACATAGTTACTATTTGTTCTATCTCCACCTCTTTTCCAAGAGTCTAATACTACAATTCCCCCCTCTGTATCTCTTGCAAAATAATAACCATCATTATCATTGAAACCATTACTTGCAAAATGCATACCACCTACAAATGTAGAAAGTGGTACATTTCTATTTGCAATTTTTCTTATTTGATCATCTAAAATATTAAATGGTGTTATTGATTTAAAAGCATTTCTAACTAAATTTGCTAGATTCCTTATTTTCATCTGCATCCCCATTAGTTTACTTTCAATTTTTTTACAATTCTTTTGTAATTCTTCCTCATTTTCAGCTATTACCATAATAAGAATAGTCATATATCCTACTATTTCGCCATCTTGGTCTATTCTTTTTATTAGCTCGTGTCCATCTTCTATTTCTCTTTCTGTCCTCTGCCTTATTATTTCATCTTTTATATTATCTACTGTATTCTCATTTTGCCTTACACCTTTTGAAATATTTTGAATTAGTAAAGTATTATCTGTTGGCGAAAAATTTAGCGAACATATTGTATTTGGTATGTTAGTTATTTTAGATAACCACCCTGTTTTTACACTTTGAGGATATCTAATTATTGTATATACTTTTGCATATATATCTCCAACTCTTACCCTATTGCTTTTATATTCTATTCCTCCGAATTGGAGTAAGAATATTAAGCAAATTTCTATTTTCTTGTACTCCTATCATTTCAGTTTTCTTCAATTTAATCCCTCCTATCATACTTGTAAGTAAGGGATTTTTTCTTCATATTCATTGTCCTCTCTAAAAGCAAAATTTATATTAAGCGTACTATTGCATAATTGTATTAGTTCTTTTTCATTTAATATATCTACTTTTATACCACAATTACCAAACTTGTTTACCAAGTCCATAGCTCTTTTTAATAACTCTTTTTCTACCATATCGCTATTTTTATCAAATATAGTAATAAAGTTCTGTCTTTCTACAACCTCTCCTGTAATTGTTAGTTTTATTGTTTCTCTAATATTTTGTTTCAATAGATTCTTTTGCTTTTGAATATCTGACTTACTTAAAATTCCCCTTAACTTTTCTACAAGATCAGTTACATCTACTGGTCTTGATATACTTAAAAATTTTAACTCTTTTAAATCACTAGCTAATTCACTTGTTATTTCTTTTACTTTTTGATTAAGTTCTCTTTTTGAAAATAGTTGTATATTTATAGAATTAAGTTTTAATGCCATTATTACATAGTTATCTCTTGTATAAATAGCATTATTTTTTATATCTAAAATATTTATTTCTTCATTACAACTTTTTTTCTTTTCTTTTTTCTTCCAAAACACATTTAGCACCTCCATTTGTCATAATATTCATATTCGTATTTTTTCTGTGTTTTAGCAAAGTCAAGCATATATTTTACTTGATTTACTATGCACAAATTGTTCTCATCTTTTGTAGTAGCAACTACTGTTGCCACTACTCCAAACATTTCTATTAATACTGGTAACAAATAATTTTTATTACCTAAATGGTATGCAATTATAGATATAGGAATTAGAGCAATAGCTACCATTATTGTTGATATTAGCTCTTTAACACCATATCCTTTAAAAAATTCCAATCTTACTTTCACATTACTTGGAATATATAATTTTGTTTCTTCATTTTCCATCTATCTACCTCCTGCACTTCCTCCACCACCACCAGCACCGCCGCCATTAAAAAATGGCTGTGTTACTGATGAAGTAATATAAGCTCCATAATAAAATTTAATTATATCTACTATTACAAAAATCAATTCTGATATTATTAAAAATGCTACTGCATTCCAAATTTTCTTTTTATAGCTATTAATTGCATCTTCATCATAAATCATTTTAATAAAACAAAATACCACTCTTGCAATAGTTCCAAGTGGTATTATTACTATTCTTAATAAACTAATTATTTCTTCTAATGTTTCCATTTTCTATCACTTCACTTTCTTTAATTGTTTGATTTTTCTGCTTAATTGTCCAGAAAGTTCCATTGTTTTACTTGCTGTTATGATGACATTTGATATGCCACCACCTCCGCCACCAAGCATAAATTCTTGTAACATCTTAGGAGTTTTTATTGCAAGTATTATCATTGCTATCGCATATATTAGCTGTCCACTAAATACTAATAGTAGAGCCAATTTGCAACAAAATATCTGCACTAATACTGTTAGCATACTTTTAAATAATTTGCCTATATATTGTGTAAATACTCCCCCATCTGCATTAACTAAACCTACACAAGCTAGTGGAAATCCCAATTTTAGTACAAAAATTTCTGCCCCACGAATTATAAACTGCACCCACAATACAAATAACAAAATTAAAGCAATAAGCGACATAATTGCACTAAACAAACCAGCACCTGCCAAACTTGCCATTTGTGTTGTAATGTCCA
>JBJEXX010000015.1:0-1654 GCA_051886215.1 Bacilli bacterium
CCCAAGTTTTACAGTTGAAAGATTAAAAAAAGCTTATTTTTTGTTGAAAATAGGCTTTTCTTTTAATTTGATTTATGGTATTATTATATTGTATAGAAAGTATAGTGATGTATGTGTATTTAGATCGTTTTAACTGTAAAGGAAAACCATATTTAAGAATTGTTGAAAATTATACTGTTTTAGAAAATGGAAAGAAAAAATCAAAAAGAAAGACAATAAAAAATTTGGGATACGAAGAAAAGTTTGATGACGGTAAACCCAATTTTTATAATCGTATGAAAGAGAAACTTAAAAACGGAGAATTAAAAATTGATGGAATTGATCCATCTGAATTTAGAGTTAGAGCTAAACTTTATAATAATTCACTATATAGTGATTCTACTTTCGATTATAGTTATTTAGACCCAAAGAATATTGGCTATTTTTTTCTTGAAAATATTTATAATGAATTAGGAATTGCTGATATATTGAGGAGAATAAAATCAGATTCTAAAATAGAATATGATTTAAATGGGCTTACTAAGTTATTTGTATTTGGAAGAATCCTTAATCCACAAAGCAAAAAGAAAACATTTAAAAATAAAGATAAATATCTATTTCCAGTTACCACTCATGAAGACGAACAAACAATATACAGGTCATTAGATGTACTTGCAGAGAATTCTAAAAAGATACAAAACAGAATGAACACTAAAATTAAAAATTCATCCATTGGTAGAGTTACTAATCTAACTTATTATGATGTAACTAACTATTATTTTGAAACAATGTATGGAGATGATGACATATATGAATTAGATGAAAATAATGAAATAATAAAAGATGAAAATGGAAACTCAATAATAGCAAAAAAAGGATTTAGAAAAAAAGGTGTATCAAAAGAAAATAGTAAAGGTCCAATAGTACAAATGGGATTATTTATAGATAATAATGGGATACCAGTTTCACATAAATTATTTCCAGGTAACACGCAAGATAAAACAACATTTAAAAATGTTTTAGAAAATGATGTTGACGAAATGAATTTAGGAAGAATTGTGGTGGTTGCAGATAACGGAATGAATACTCAAGAAAATAAGCATCTAATAACTGAGAAAGGAAATGGATATATAGTATCTAAAAGTGTCAAAAAGAGTTGGACTAAAATAGGACCATTTGCTTTAGAAGATAAAGATTATACTGAAATTAAAAACTCATCTGGTGAAGTAGTATTTAAATATAAATCTAGAATAAATGAAATAGAACTAACTCATAAAAATGAAGATGGTACAAAATCTAAAAAAATAATAAAAGAAAAAGAAATAGTTTATTGGAGTAAAAAGCATTATGAAAAAGAACTTCATCAAAACAAAAAATTTATAGAATATCTAGAATCATGTAAGGATAATCCGGATAAATTAAAAGACAAGCAAAGAAAGTCTCAAGAGTTTATTGAAGTGATTGATGTTGATAAGAAAACTGGTGAAGTTATTAAAACTAAAAAAATAGTAGTTTTTCTAGAAGAAAAATTAAAAAAATATAAGGAGACATTAGGATTTTATTCAATAGTAACATCAGAAATAGAAGAAGATGACAAAGAAATAATCAATAGGTATCATGGATTATCAAGAATAGAAGATTCATTCAGAATAATAAAAAGTGATTTAGAAGGAAG
>JBJEXX010000016.1:0-71143 GCA_051886215.1 Bacilli bacterium
ACTAGATTTTTCAATATCTAGAGGAGATTTTTTACCAACAACTGTCAAACTAGGGTATATTACAGAAAAGGAATTTTTAAAAAAAATTTATAAAAAATATTGACACTCAATATTTATTTGTGATATTATTAATTCACATGTGGGGAATTAGCTCAGCTGGGAGAGCGCCACGTTTGCACCGTGGAGGTCAGGAGTTCGATCCTCCTATTCTCCACCATATTGATAAATATAACTCGAACTTCTAATTTTATGTTAATAGTTCGAGTTTTAATATACTTAAAAACAATTATATAAAGTTGAATTTTAATCTTAAAATCATAATAATTTTTAAGGTTATAATGAATCAAGAAATAATAAAATCAGAATTAGAAGTTAACGATAATAAAATAAGAGTTATAACAATAGATAATAAAGAATATATATCATTAACTGATTTGGCAAGATATGCAAATCCTGAAGAACCAAAAATTCCAGTGCAAACTTGGATGAGAAATAAAGATGTCATTGCTTATTTAGGACTTTGGGAAAAATTAAATAATGAAAATTTCAAAGGTCACGAATTTACAACCTTTGAAAATTCAGCTGGGAAAAACAGCTTTTATATGTCACCACAAAAATGGATTAAAGAAACTAATGCAGTAGGAATTATATCAAAATCAGGTAACAATGGTGGAACATATGCAAGAAGTGATATTGCATTAGAATTTGCTAGTTGGCTTTCTCCAGAATTTAAATTATATGTTATACAGGAGTTTGAAAGATTAAAAAGGAAGGAGTCATATCAATATAAAATGAATTGGTCTGTAAATAGAGTGTTAGCAAAGACAAATTATAGAATTCATACTGATTCAATAAAACAGAATATTATTCCTAAATTAACTGAAAGTCAAAAGAAATATGTTTATGCGGAAGAAGCAGATGTATTAAATGTTGCTTTATTTGGTATGACTGCTAAAGAATGGAAAGAAAACAATCCAGATTTAAAAGGGAATATTAGAGATTATACTGACTTAAAACACTTATTAATATTATGTAATTTAGAAAATACTAATGCAGAATTAATTAATGATAACATTCCCCAAAATGAAAGATTAATAAAATTAAATAATTCAGCTATTAGACAAATGAAAATATTAGAAAATGATAAAAATATAAAAGAACTAGAAATATTAAATAAAAATTTAATTGCTACTAAATAGTTTATAATAAATAAAAAAATATAATAATAATAGTTATATATATAACTTTATGATATAATATTTATATATATTTAAATAGTATTAAAGGTGAAATATGAAAAATAAAAAAAGAAATATAAATAAGATTTTAATAATTATTGGAATATTTTTATTTCTGATAGGATGCCTATGTATATTTATAAAGGCTAATTCTTTGGAATATGTTGATGCTTCAGGAGTGTTACATGAAAGTTTCTATTTACTTCCCATTGGTTTTTCATTTATTTTTTCTGGTATTTTAATTCTTTTATTAACAGGAATTGTTAATTTAATAAAAAGAAAAATAAGTTAATTTGTTTTTATTAAAATTGTTAGACTATTAGTCTGACAATTTTTTTAACGCATATTATTATTGTGGAGGTAAATATGGAAAAAGTAAAAATGATTGCCAAATATACAACTAATATTCTAGCTATAATAAATGCTTTATTGATAGGACTTAATCCAATTTGGAATATACCATATTGTAGTAAAATAACAGATTCTATTTCAGTAATAATTGCGGTAATAGGTACCTATTTATTAGGAAGTAAGGCAATGAAAAAATAAATTTTAGTATTATTTTTGTTATTTGTGATAATAATATTGATGGAGGAAATATTATTATGGAAAACATAAATGCATTAGATGAATTAAATAAAGGGACAACTATGGGAATGGAAGCAATACATTTTATTATTGATAAAGTAGAAGACGATAATTTTAAAAGTGTACTTGATAAAGAATATAAAAAATATGAAAGTATTGCAAAAAAAATAAGTGAGATATATCCTGAGTATAGTGATAAATTACCTCATAAAATTAATGCAATGAATAAAGCTATGACTTGGGGAGGTATTGAAATGGAAACTATTATGGATAAAAGTAATTCTAAAATCGCAGAACTTTTAATTAAAGGTACTGATATAGGAATTATTGAAGGAAGAAAAATATTAAATAATAAAGATGTAGATAAAAATGTAAATAAAATAATAGAAGAGTTTGTTAAAATGCAAGAAGAAAGTGTAGAAATTTTAAAAGAGTATTTATAAGCAACTTTTATGTTGCTTTTTATATTGAATTAGTTATAATAAAAAAAGCAACTGATTTTATACAAAAAGATACCAAAAATAGGTAGTGCAACTGATTATATATAAATTATAATTTGGGTGGAGGTGAGAAAAATGAGGTTTTGTGATAAACTACCAAAATTAAGAAAGGAGAAAAATCTTTCACAAGAACAACTTGCGGATAGACTTAATGTTTCAAGACAAGCAGTATCTAAATGGGAAAATGGTTCTAGTTATCCTGATATGGATAAAATAATGTTACTTTGTGATGTTCTTGATTGTACTTTAGATGAATTATTAGATGATGGAGTTGTAAATAGTAATAATGCTACTAATAATAAATTTAATATTAATAATTATGTAAAAGACTTTTTAAAATTTATTACATCTATTTATAATATGTTTCGTAATATGAGTTTTAAACAAATTGTAAAGTGCTTTTTAGAAATGGTATTTATATTTTTCATTTTATTGGGAATATTAGGAATTGTTAATGTTATAATAGATGATTTGATTTTAGATTTAGTTAGAACTATTCCATATGCAGGAATAATACTTTCCAAAATATTAGGTACAGTTGTAGAAGTTGCTTTAATTATTATAGGAATAATTATATTTATTCATTTATTTAAAATAAGATATTTAGATTATTATATTACGATAGAGGATAAATATATAAATAATCAAGAGACAGAGGAGTTAATTGATAAGAAAGAAAATATAAGTTTTCCTAAAAAAGAAAAAATAATTATAAGAGATCCTAAACATTCTACATTAAGTTTTTTTGACGCTTTAGCTAAAGTAGTTATTTTAATGATAAAAGTATTTGTGGCCTTTATAGGAGGATTTGGAATAATTTCATTTGTAGGTATTATTGCTTTATTATTTATAGCTATATATCATATTCAATATAGTACTTTATTTATATTCATCGCTATTGCGTTAGTAGGTAGTGCTTTATTAAATTACGATATTTTAGAAATTATTTATAAGTTTGTAGTTGATAAAAAACAGAGTTTAAAAAAGATTTTCTTAATTGCGCTTAGTAGTTTTATATTAATAGGAATGGGTATAGGTATCAGTTCTTGTATTATTATGAATTTTGATACAAAAACATTGTCTGATAAAGATTATCTTACATATGAAGAACATATAAATATTGATGATAAAACTATTGTTGATTGTTCTAATATATGTGAATATAAAATTGATGACAATGCTAATGATGTAGTTATTAAAGTTGATTATTTAGATGGTGTTAATAGTTATATACATGATTATGATAATGATTATGGTTATAAAAATTATTTTGTACATTATGAGACTAATTTTTATGATATGTATGACTATGTTATAAACGATTTAAAAAATAGTTCTATAACAGATTATGAAGAAATAATAAAAGTTACAATTATAACTTCACAAGCAAATTATGATAAATTAAATAGTAATCATTCTAGACTTTTAGAATTAGAAAATGAGTAAAATATGTTTACAAAAAAAATATTTTATTATACAATATAGGTGTCTTCTAAAAAGAGGAGTAAATCTATTAATATTTTTTAGAGAGGATATGGTTGGTGAAAATATCTAGATAATGTAGATTGAAGACACTTTATAGATTAGAAGCGTCGATTCGCGTTAAGAATATTAAAGAAAAAACTATAGGTGGCACCACGAAGAAATTCGTCCAATAGATGCCATCTTTTTATATTGAAAGGAGAATTTTTATGATAACAAAACCAAAAGGATGTCATGATATTTATGGAAAGGAAGGAAAAACTTGGTTATATATTAATGAAGTAATTGAATCATTAATGGATAAATATAATTATGAATTTATTAGAACACCAATATTTGAATCAAGTGATTTATTTCATAGAGGAATAGGTGATACTACTGATATAGTTACTAAAGAAACTTATGATTTTAAAGATAGAGGAGATAGAAATATTACTTTAAGACCAGAAGGAACCGCAGGTGTTGTTAGAAGTTTTATTGAAAATAAGATGTATGGTGATAATTTACCAAAGAAATTTTGGTATAACGGAACTATGTATAGATATGAAAGACCACAATCTGGAAGAGATAGAGAATTAACTCAGTTTGGTGTAGAAGTTTTAGGTAGTGATGATCCATTAGTAGATGCTGAAGTTATTTCTATTCCAGTAATGCTTTATAAATTATTAGGTTTACAAGAAATAAAAGTTAATATCAACACTTTAGGTGATAATGAATCAAGAAAAAAATATAGAGAAGCTTTGATTGAATATTTTATGCCTCATATAGATGATTTATGTGATGACTGTAAAGAAAGAATTAAGAAGAATCCACTTAGAATATTAGATTGTAAAGTTGATTGTGATTTAGATATTATGAAAAATGCTCCTAAAACAATTGATTATTTAAATGAAGATAGTAAGGAAAGATTTGAATTAGTAAAAAAATATTTAAAAGAGATGGAAATTGATTTTGTGGTTAATCCTAAAATAGTAAGGGGTCTTGATTATTATAATCATACTGTTTTTGAAATCGAAGCAAAAGTAGAAGGATTTGGTTCACAAAATGTATTAGGTGCAGGTGGTAGATACAATGGTTTAGTTGAACAACTTGATGGTCCTAAAACTTGTGGGGTAGGATTCGCAACAGGAATTGGTAGACTTGCTATGGCACTTGATTTAGAAGAAGTTGAATTACCAATAAAAGATGAAATTGATGCATTTGTTATGTATGTTAATGAAGAAGAAAAAACATTTGCGACACGTTTAGTACAAGATCTTAGAATGAATGGATTTAAAGTTGAAACCGAATATACAAATAGAAGTTTAAAAGCTCAATTCAAACAAGCAGATAGATTAAAAAGTAAATTTTATATTATTTTAAATAGTGAAGATTTAAATAATGGTCAATTAAAAATAAAAAACACTTCAACTAAGGAAGAAGAATTAGTTGATATTGATTATATTATTTATTATTTAGAAGAAGCATTAAAATATGCTGATGATTATATGACATATGATGGTATTAAATTTAGTGAAGACGAATGTGATTGTGGTGATGATTGCGAATGTGATGGTAATTGTCACTGCCATGATGAAGATTAATTAAGGAGTGATATAATGTTTAATTTAGAGTTATTAAAAAATAAATTTAATGAAGAGATTTGTCTTCAAGGTTTTGTTGATAAAATTAGAGATTTACAATATGTACAATTTTTAATAATTAGAAATGGTTTCGATAAAATTCAAGTTACTATAGAGAAAAATGATGAAAATAAAGAATTGAATGACATAGTGTCATCTCTTACTTTAGAAAGTACTATTAAAGTAGTTGGAAAATTATTAGAAAGTCCATCTGTTAAATTAAATGGAATGGAAGTTATTCCGAGTTCTATAGAAGTTACTTCTAAATCTTTAGAAGAATTACCTGTAAATATTACTAAAAAAGACGCAACAAATAGAGATACAAGATTAGATTATAGGTTTTTAGATTTAAGAAGAAGCGAAAATTTATTGTTATTTAAATGTCAAACATTAATTGAAAAGTCTATGAGAGATTATTTTATCAATAAAGGATATATAGAAATACATTCTCCTAAAATAAGTGAAAGTAATGCAGAAAGTGGTGCTGAACAATTTAAATTAGATTATTTTGGTAAGAAAGCTGCACTTGTTCAATCACCTCAATTTTATAAACAAATGGCAATAGCTAGTGGTTTTGGAAGTGTTTTTGAAGTAGGACCTGTATATCGTGCTGAAAATTCTAATACTGCTACTCATACTACAGAATTTCATGGTTTTGATGTAGAAATAGGATTTATTAATAGTGTAGATGATGTTATGGATGAAGAGGAAAATTGGATTAAATATTTTCTAAAACAACTAAAGGATAACTATGAAGATGAAATAAAAAAAGTATTTAAAGTTGATATTCCTAATTTAGAAGTAAGTTTTCCTAGACTTAATTTTGATAAAGTAAAATGTATAATGAGAGAAGTTTATCATTATGATGCAGAAAAGAAAGATGATTTAGATTCTCGTGAAGAAAAATTAATCTGCAAATATGTAAAAGAAAAATATAATTCAGATTTTGTATTTATAACTAATTATCCTTATAGTGCTAGAAGTTTTTATGTTATGAAAGATAAAGATGGAATAACTCAGACATACGATTTATTATTTAGAGGAGTTGAAATTACAAGTGGTGCTCAAAGAGAACATCGTGCGGATATTTTAGAAAATCAAATAAAAGAAAAAGGAATAAATCCACAAGATTTAAAATTCTATATTGATTTCTTTAAATATGGTTGTCCTCCACATGGTGGATTTGGAGTTGGAATAGAAAGAGTTATGATGTGTATATTTAATATCGATAATATACGTGAAGTATCTTATATATTTAGAGGACCAACTAGATTAAATCCCTAGTATATTTTTATATAAAAATAAAAGCGATTAATATTAATTGCTTTTTTTTATGATATGTAGTACTATGTATATAATAGGAGGGTATATGGAATCAAAAATATTAAAATCATTATTATTTATAAGTTTATTATTTGTGTTTTTTTCATGTAATAAAGTATATGCTGCAAGCAATAAATGTGAAGGTCAAAGAACTCTAAATGATGTTAGATCAAGTAATGTTGCATATGTAAGTAGAGATTCTATACTTAGAATCAGATATTCAACATCATATAGTTCAGATTCATTAAAACATGATGGAATTAATGTTGCTTTACCAAAAGGTACAGCAGTTGAAATAACTGGGTATCCAAATGAGGATTATTATAAAGTAACAGTTTTGTGTGATGGATATTTTTTCCTTAGGAATTACGAAGGTTATGTAATAAAATCAAGTGTTGAAAAAACTAATAAACCAATTCCACATGATAGTGATCGTACTCTTAGTGTTGCAGATAAAACTGCAGTAATAAAAAATGCATATAACATGTATAAGGGAGGAAAAAAAGTAGCATTTGTATATCCAAGTAAAGGTTCAGATGGAAAATTAAAAAATAGAAGTGCAGGATATAATTTGGTATTAACAAATAAAAAACCAAACAACATTTCTATTAAAAATGGAAAAAAACAATATCCAATAGATTGTTCTGGATTTGTTTCAACAGTACTTGAAACGACATTCTATATTAATATGCAAACTAGCAAAAAAAGAGTTTACAGCACATGGGATTTTATCAAACAAAGTAGTGAAACATCTGAATATATACCAAGTAGTAATTCAAGCAAGGACACAAGCAAAAAGTTTTATATTGTTGATAAAGTAAAAAAAGGTGGAGATAGGAAGACTTTAGATGTTTCTAAAATACAAATAGGAGACATGATTGTTGGAGAAAAACCTGAAATTAGTAATCCAAATCATATTATGCTATACATTGGTGATGGATTAATAATGCATTCAACCGCATCAGTTAAACCAACAGGTATACATATTAACTATCTTAAAAGAGTAAAAAATGGTGTAGATAATTATTATATACAATTAGGATCAAATAGAAGATTTACAAAAGATATAAGTATTATAAGAATAAAAAAAGATTTACCTAAAGGAAGAAGAAGAATCTATATCAATGACAATGGAACAGATTATACACGTAAAAAACTAAAGAAGGTGAATGCATGAAAAAAATAAAAGAAAAAAAGAATATTATAATTATTTCTAGCATAGCTTTACTTTTAATTGTTATTAGTGTAATTGCTTATAATGAAATAAAATCATATAACGAAAATAAAACATTTAATGCTTTAGTGGAAGCTAATGAAGTAGCTACAAAATATTATGCTATAAACCAGGAAGTTTCAACATATACTTTTGGAGAAGATGAAACAACATTAATAGATAGTGAAGATACTATTCCATTAGGAACTATTGTAACTGTAAAGGATACTATGGTGGTTAATGATAAAGAGTATTATTATGTTTCATGGAAAGAATTAGAAGAAGTAAAAGAAGCTTTTGCAGAAGCAGAAACATTAAATAAAAATATGTTATTTGAAGAAACAGTAGAATCTTTAGGTTATATACCTAATGAAAATCTTAATGAAGTAGGAATTATAATAAAAGATACTAATATTTTTCTAAAAAAAGAGGAAATATTTGAACCGACAGATAAATTATTAAACACCGGAGAAGAAACAATTATACTATTTGTTGAAGATGAATATAGTTATGTCTTAACAAAAAAAGTTACAGAAGATAATATTGTTACGGAAGAATCAAAAGAAGAAATAATAATAGAAGAAGAACCAACACAGGAAGAAGCAATTACTGAAGAAGAAAAAAATAAAGTAGACGAAGAAATTCCAATTGAAGAAACAGTTGGGCCTGATGATATAATATTTGACGATAGTTATTTTACAGAAACGGAACCAGCAATAGATGATTATGAAGCAGAATTTGATGAATCTGATAATAATGAGCAAAAAGAATTAATTAAAATTAAAAATATGCAATTTGAACAAAAAACAATAAAAACAACTCCAAATTCAAAAATAAATTTAAATCTAATAGTTAATCCAAAAGATCATGATGAAAATATAAAATATAGTTCATCAGATACAAATATTGCAAATGTTGATGAATCTGGGACAGTTACTGTTAATAATAAAATAGGTACAGTGACCATAACAGCAAAATCAGAAAAACTAACTGCAATATGTAAAATTAAAGTTAATCCTATAAAGGTTACATCAATTAGTATAAGAGATTTATCAAAAAGAAATTTTGGTATAGGAGAAGAATTACAAATAACAACAAAAGTATTACCATTAAATGCAACAAATAAAAATGTTAGATATGTGTCTTCAAATCCAAGTGTTGCAACTGTAACACCTACAGGATTATTAATACCAAAAAAAGTAGGGGAAACAAAAATTACTGCAATATCAACTGATACAAATAAAAAATCAACAACAAAAGTAACTGTAAAAAAGCCCACAACAAAAATTGAAATTACAAATTGTCCTAAAACTATAAAAGTAGGAAAAACATATGATTTAAATTCAACTGCTAACAAAGAAGGATCATTTATAAGAACTTATAGTTCTAGTAATTCTGCAGTTGCAATTGTTGATAATGCCGGAATAGTAAATGCTAAAAAAGCAGGGACTGTTCAAATAACAGTAAAAACTTATAATAAATTAAAAGATACATGTACTATAAAAATAGTAAAATAAGTATAATTAGAAAAATAACAATATTCACTTGATTTAATTGATTTAAAATTATATACTTAATATAGAATAGGAGTAGATAATATGAATAAGAGTGATAGAAAAAAATATACAATTAGAGGTTTAAGTGTAATAGTTATAACTTTAGTAATTATGTTAGGTATTGGTTTAGTTAGTAATATTGTATCAAATAGTTTTATTAATGATGAAGGTAATACATTTAATGCTCAGTTAGGAGATAACATTTTAATTGAAAAAATTACTGCAAGTGAAATTCATTATATAGATTCTAGTTTAATTAATATACCACTTTCAGTTCCTTATGAAGTAACTCCTAGTAATGCTACTAATCAAGATGTTTATATTATAAGTAGTGATAATTCTATAGTTGTAGTTAATGATGATAATACTATAACAGCTTTAAAAACAGGAACAGTTACTTTAACTTTAGTAGCTAATGATGGAAGTAATGTTACTACTAGTCTACAATTAGTAATTGAATAAAATTAACAAGCATTAGCTTGTTTTTTTGTGGCTTTAATGATACAATTTTATTATTAAAATAGGAGGAATCTGCTATGGAAAAAAAAGAAAATAGTAAAATGTACAAAAATATTAAAAAACTATTATTTTTTGCGCTTGTTTTGACTATAGTAGCTTTTATTTTACAGTTAAAATCTAATAATGATAATAAATATTATTTTAGTTATAAAGCTTCTATTCCAGAAGTAAATATTGAAAAGGAAAAAGTTGGTGCATATAGAACTAGTGTTGATTACGATACTGTTTATAAGAATCAAAATATATCTAATAAAAATGATGCAGTTGCACTAATAAAAAAAGATTCTAATATTCAAAAGCAAAAATGTAGTAATAAGGATATTTCCAGTATTGAAAATGAAATAGAAAAAAAATATGATATAGAGGCTGCTAATTTATGTGAATTAGATTTAGAAACTGCTAATAGTATAAAAAATGTGCTTGATAAAATTTATAATGAATTTCCTAAAACTAAAGGATTTATTACAAATATATCTTTAGTTAATGCCGAAGATACTACTGGGTATATAGTTGCATTTATGCCGAGTTTTGCCTTTGCTTCTAGTAATACAATAACTACTTATCCTACGGTTAAAAAGACTCAAGTCTTATTAAATGCATCTTATTTTTTAAATTTAAGTAAATTAAAAACTTCTATTTCTAGCGCTGCTTCTAGTGGTTGGTTTGTTCCTAATGCCAATGTTGAATCTTTAATTGCGCATGAATTTGGTCATTATTTATCTTTTTTAATAAATATGGATGAATTTAATATGGATAGTATTTTATTGATTGAACAAAATAAATCTTCTACTTATAACAAAATGCTTAGTGCTTATAATAGTGGTGATACTGCACAAAAAATTATAAAAGAGGCCTATGATAATTATAAAAAAGATACGGGGATGGGTATTAGTTTAATTGATTTTAGAAGTAGTATATCAGAGTATGCAGTAGCAACTGATAATAAAGGTAATTATATATATGATGAAACTATTGCGGAAGCGATTGATGACTACTATGCTAATGGTGAAGCTTCTGCGGATGCTAGTAAGTATATTGTTAATGTTTTAAAAAATAAACTAGGAGATGAATAATAGTGAAAAGAGCTACGGGTGAATTGAATTTAACAGTTGTGGTCTTGGTGGCTATTGGTGCCATTTTGGGCTTTTTTATGCTGTTTAAAGATACTATGTTTAGTAGTGCTATGGCTCCTACTTGTTGTATTTTAAGTAAAGGTACATATAAGAATGGTATTTGTGAAACTAATGAATCATCTAAATATCAAGAATGTATGGGTGGAGGAACTATTGAATCTAGTAATAAACAAGAATCTGAAAACAAATTTATAAAAGGGAGTGATTCAATAGATAATTCTAATATTATTAATAATATTAAAGATAGTGGAGTAGAAAATAGTATTAATGGTGATCTGTCTATTTCAAATAGTGACGATAATAGAAAAGCAGATGAAGATAATAAAGAATTAAATAAAAAATCTACAGATAATATAAAAGATATTATGTCAAATACTACAGGAAATGCTAAAGGTGAAAATAGTGGCCAAATTACTGGTGAAAATGAAGAAGAAATAAAGAATAAAGCTTCTAATGGATTGAATACAAAAGGAGATTATAGTAAAAGTAGAATTACTAATACTACTTCTAATTATAGTTCTGATAAAAGTTCTTATACTACTACATCTACTGTAAAAAGTAATACTTCAAATTATCAAATGAATATTACTTATACATATCAAAAGAATAAATCAGGATCTTATGAATTAACAGGAATTTCGTGGAAAGAGTCCAGACCTTCAGAAATTTTAGTTAATGGTTATGAAAAAGAATTGACTGAAAATGGTGATACTATTAAACATAGTTATAATGGTGTTTTAAAAGGACAATATAATACAGAAAAATTAAATAGTTATATTGATGAGAATGGTACTAAAATTTATAATGAATTAAGTAATAGAGTAGTATTCTTAGATACTTATAGTGGTGATAGGATTGTTGAAAATGCTAATGGGGTGTTTATAAATCCAGGTGTTATTGTTACTACTTGGAATTTTTTGAAAAAATCAGTTATTAATGGTGATAAATTAATTGTTACTAATAGTGAGGGTGGTAATTATAGTGTAGATGGTATTATATCCATTAATACTGAACTTGATTTAGCATTTATTAAATTAAAAGAAAAAATAGGTGATAAGACAGAATTTGGAAATGTGTATGATTTAAAAGTAGAAGCAATTGATTTCACTATATGTACAGATAATGATTATAAATTAGAAGTTAAATATGGTTATTTATTAAAAAGAGGTGGTTTAATAACTAGTTTAATTACTTTAGAAAGAAATGAAGAAGGTAGTCCATTATTTGATTATAATAAAAAACTTATCGGTATAAATACAGCTAACGTGTTAAAATCTTCTACTTCTATTGCTAGAAGTACTAATTATATAAAAAATCTACAATCAAAATTAGAAAAACAGGATTTTACTAGTATTAAAGTAACCAGTTTTAAAGATTTAAAAAACAAGTATATAAATGAAAATAATGAAACAGAAGATAATACAATACCAAAAGATATCTGGAATAAATATAAAAGAATTGGTGATGTTGAAAACACTATAACTTTAAATTTAATAAAATCTAGTTATGATGATAATATAGTATCTTTAAGATATGTTAATGATATAAGTGATTATTCTGATAATTTTGCTTTAGCGGATAATTTTATAAATAAACTTATAAAACAAGAATATAAAAAGAAACACTCTAGTACTTATAAAATTATTTATCAAAAAGGAAATAGTAAAGTTATATTACTTAGTGAATTTAATTATTTAATAATTATTATGACAGGAGTTTAAAATGAATAAAAAAGAAAAAATAATTTTAACAATTATATTTATAGTAGTTATATTTATAATGGGTTTTTCTATAAAATTTATAGTAAATTCTAATTCTTTAAAAAAATATAGTTCTGATAAAATAACCTTTAATTATGATAATTCTTGGACAGTAACTAGAAACGAAAATAATTTTTATTTGGTTGATAAGAATGGAAGTAGCATTATAATTAATATTACATCTATTGATACTGATAGCGAAAGTATGAGTGTAGAAGAAGTAAATAGTAGTATAATTTATAAGTTACTGCAAGATAATGATAAATATAAAAAAATTGCCGAAGAAAGTTGTAAAATGACTAGTGTTTATTATGATGGATATAAAACTTTACTTGAGAATGATGCTAATCAATCTCTTATATATGTCACTATGACTAGTGATTATATTTTAACTGTTAATTATTCTGCTTTAAATAAATATTTTGATTTAGGTATTGATAGTGTAGAGAATATTGTTGGTTCTATTGCAATTTAATGGAGATTTAGAGTATAATAAAAGAATGAAAAAGTGGTGATTATAATGAGTAGGTATAATGATAATGTTACTTTTAATACTGATAAAAAAGATGATAGTAGTTCTAAAGCTTTAAAAAAATTTTTGTTTTTTGGTTTTGGAATTATTGTAATATTAATTGTAGTAATAGTTGTTATATTGTCTTTGGTTAATAAAAATATTGATACTAGTTTATCTAGTTTAAGTGTTGATTCAGGAATAATTAGTCCAGAATTTAAAAGTGATAAATTAAATTATACTATTGAAACTGATTCTGATGATTTGTTTTTTACATGTAAGGCTACATCAAAAAAATCTAAAATTGATGGATGTGGAAAAACTATTAAATTAGAAGATGACGAAAATGATATTAAAATTGTAGTTAGTTATAAAAATCAAAGTACTACATATAATTTTAAAGTTATAAAAAATAGTAAATTTGATATTCAGGTAACAGGTAATAGTGATAATTGGACTGATAAAGATATTACTTTAGTGGTAACTGCTACTTCATTAGAAAATATCCCTTTAGCGGAAATGGCTTATTCTTTTGATGATGGTGAGACTTGGCAAAAAGAAAATAAAGCAGTTTTTTCAAAAAATCAAACAGTTAAAATTAGAGTAAAAGATATAGAAGGAAATACTTCTGCAGCTTTTAAAGAAAAAATTTCTAAAATAGATAAAAATGTACCTAAAGTAAAATTATCTGTTAATAACAAAAAATTAACTGCCGTTGTTACACCTGATAAAACACCTAGTGGTTATTCTTATACTTGGTATTTAAATGGTGAAGAAATAGAAGGAGCCAAAAGTATTAATTATACTGCTAAAGAAAATGGTAAATATAAAGTTAAAGTTACTTCTAAAGTTGGAAAGAGTGTAGTAAGTGAAGAAGTTACTATAACTAGTGGTACAACTTATACAATTAATTATAATGGAAATGGTGGAGTAGATGTACCAAACGATCAAATAAAGTCTAAAGATGAAGAATTAATTATTACTAATAAAAAACCTAGTAGAGAAGGATATTCTTTTAAAGGATGGTCAGTAACTAGTGATGGAGAAGTTGATTATTTTTCTGGTGACAAATATAATTTAAATAAATCTATAATTTTATATGCAGTATGGGAGAAAAATACTTCTGTTGAAAAATATAATATTTATTATAATGCTACAGGAGGAAATAATGCTCCTAATACTCAAGTTAAAGAGCAAAATAAAGATATAACTATTAGTAATACTAAACCTACAAAAGCAGATAGTGAATTTTTAGGTTGGGCTGTTAGTAATGGAGGAAGTGTTGTTTATACTCCAGGTGCTGTTTACAAAGATAATAAATCTATAACTTTATATGCAGTATGGAAAAAGATGAAAACAATAACTGTTACTTATAGGGGAAATGGAGCTAATGTTACAAAATCAGCTGTTTCTTCAAGTGGTACTAATACCTTTACAATGCCTACTATCACAAGAGCTGGTTATACAGTTGTAGGTTGGGCTTATTCTCAAACTGCTACTCAGGCTAACTATACAGTAGGTCAAAAAGTAACTTTTAATGATTCGGTTACTTTATATGCGGTTACTTATAAAAAAATTACGGCTACATTTAATAAAAATACAGCTAGTAAAATTAGTAAAAATAATGAAAGTTGTTATTTATATAATAAAGCTACATTATGTAGTGTCACTACGCCAACTATTACACCCAAATCTGGTAAAAAAGCTTTAGGTTGGTCAATATATCAAAATGTTAGTAGTGCCTCTTTTGCGGCTAATACCAAAGTTGCTATTTCTTCTAACACGACACTTTATGCTATAACTAAATGATGTGAGTAAATTACTTACATCATTTTTATTTCATTGAAATCATTTTTATAATGTTATATAATATTATTACATACTAGGAGGGATTAAATGACAAGGGAAGAAAAAAGAAATGAAAATAAAGGTGTTAATATAGGAGTAATATTTAGTATTATTTTATTATTTTTAACCAGCATTTTTCTTATATATAATATATTTTTGTTAGGACCTATAGAACCAGTTCTTAGATATATTTTAATTGGGTTAATTGTACTTATTAATTTTATTAAATTTAAAAAAAGAAAAAGAGTTATTAAAAAGAAAAAAAGTAAAAAATTTATTATTTTTAATATAGTTCTTTCTATTATATTTTTATTAATTGGATTATTTATATATAAATTTTATAATTCGATTGATAGTTTAAGTAAAGATATGGATACATATTCTTCAAGTTTAGTGGTTAAAAATGATAGTTCTATAACAGGTATACAAGATATTGAAGATAGTAAAATAGGAATGCTTAATGATGAAACTAGTTATGAAGGTTATATTATTCCTAATGAAACTATAGATAAAAATGATTTAGAAAGTGATAATGATATTATTACTTATGATAGTTATACAGAGTTATTAAATGCTCTTTATGATGAAGAAGTAGATGGTGTTTTTTTACCAACAAATTACGTTAATATGTTTAGTAATGTTGATGGATATGAAAATATTAATAATGAGACAAAAATAGTATTTACTAAAACAAAAACTATCAAAAAGAAACTTTCTTTTAGTAAAAACAAAATAGACAAACCAATAACTGTTTTACTTACAGGAATAGATTCTAATGTTGATGGACTTAGTAATAGTGCTTCATCTAATAGTGATACATTGATAGTAGTTACTTTTAATCCTGAAACTTTAACTGCTACTATGCTTAGTATTCCTAGAGATAGTTATGTACCTATAAGCTGTTTTAGTGGAAATGAAAAAAGCAAAATTACACATTCTGGATGGCAGGGTATTGATTGTGTGGAAAATACTATTGAAGATTTTTTAGATATAGAGATCGATTATTATGTAAAACTTAATTTTAAAGGATTAGTAAATTTAGTTGATGCTTTAGGTGGAATTGATGTAGAGGTTCCTCAAGATTTATGTACCGATAGTTCTGATAGAACTGGTGAAGTTTGTATTAAGGCTGGAAGTCAACATTTAAATGGAGAAGAAGCTTTAGTTTTAGCAAGAAATAGAAAACAACTTGCTAGAGGTGATATAGATAGAGGACTTAATCAACAAATAGTTGTTAAAGGAATACTTAATGCAGTACAAAATAATATAACTAATGTTAATGCTTTATCTAAACTTTTAGATACTTTATCTAAAAATATGGATACTAATTTTTCTACTGATGAAATTTTATCTTTCTATAATGTTGGTAAAGATATACTTAGAAAATCTAATAAAAGCGCTACTGATAGTATAAATATTATTCAATTGTTCTTAGCTGGAGAAGGTGCTTACATTTATGATCCGGGTACAAAACTTGATTTATATTATTATATTTTATATAAAGAAAGTGTGGAAAAAGTTAGTGAAGCTATGAATTATAATTTAGGTAAAACTACTCCTGATATGGATAAAACTTTTACTTGGTCAATTGATGAAAACTATGAGCATACTCCTTTAGGAAAAGATATCAGTGATTTTACAAAATTATATTATAGTGGTAGTAGTTATAGACCTAATACTTCTTCTGATACTACTAATGATAGCTCTAATTCTAATTCTACCAATAATTCTAAAGAAGAGAATGATAGCAAAGAAGATATAAATGATGATACAGATGAAGATAATGAAGATGAAATTGATGATACTGATGATGAAGATGATCCTTTAGATACTATAACTCCTCAACCATAAATTTACAAATGTTTACAATACTTAACAAATAAAGACAGACTATTCTGTCTTTTTATAATGTAATTTGTTATAATTATTATGATAATGAGGAGGTGTATATAATGAAGAGAATAATCACATTATTTGTGTTTAGTCTACTTATTGTTATGCCTTTTTCTGTGAAAGCTGAAACTAAATATGGTTATAGTAATGTTACTGGAAGTAGCTTTAGCATTCGTAGTAGTTCTAATAGTTCTGCTTCTGTTATTGGATATTTATATGGTGGTGTAAACGTTGAAATAGTAGATTCTGCTAGTGGTAATGGCTGTGGAACATGGTATAAAATAAAATTTAATAATGGTTATGGTTGGATTTGTGGAATTAGTAATAGTGGTGCTAAAAATGTTGAACTTTATACAACACAGACTTTAAGAACAAATGAAAGAACTGCTGAGACAGATTATGAAAAAACATTACAAAATGCGGGATTTCCTTCTAGTTATTGGGATAAATTAAGCGCTCTTCATAAAGCACATCCTAATTGGAATTTTGTGGCTGATAAAACAGGTAGAGATTGGTCTTATGCTACTTGGGCAGAAACAGGAGCTGTAAGCGATGGGGATATAGATAAAAGTTTACTTTATGCTTATAATGGAAATACAGATTTAATTGCGGGATATTTAAAGACAGACACTTATAATTATAAAACTAATAAATTTACAATGCAGGATTCTGGAGGATTTTATGCAGCTCGTCAAGAAATGGTTGCTTATTATATGGATCCAAGAAATTTTTTAAATGAGAATTTTATATTCCAATTTGAAGTGTTATCTTTTAATTCAACTTATCATACTAAAAGTGTTATTGAAAATATTTTTGGTAGCGGTTATTTGAACCAATATGCTAGTAACTATGTGGGTGCTGGTAAATCAAAAAATGTATCAGCTGTTCACTTGGCTACTCGTAGTGTTCAAGAAGGTTTAAATAAATCAAATTTTGTAACAAACGGTGCAGAATTTATTTATAGCGGTAGTTTATATACTTCTATTCAAGGTCAAAAGTTTAGTAATTGTTTTAATTTCTTTAATATAGGTGCATATTCTGATAATGTCAGTGCTTTACAAAATGCAGGGGTTTATGCTTGTGGTGGTGTTAATAGAAATGAAACTTCATATGGCAGGCCATGGAATAGTGTTGATAAGGCTTTACTTGGAGGAGCTGAAATAATAGGTGGTAATTATATTGCTTCTGGACAGGATACTTTATATTTTCAAAAATATAATACAGCAAGTTATACTAAAACAGCTGTATACGGTCACCAGTATATGTCTAATATTAGTGCAGTTGCTTATGAAGGTAGCGATACATATGATTCGTATTATGCAAATGGTTTAATTAGTAGTGCAGCTTTTACTTTTGTTATTCCTGTTTATAATAATATGCCAGAAAAGACTTCATTACCTAGCTCATTAAGTCCAAATAATTATTTAACTGGTATTAAAGTTGATGGTACTAGTATTGCTAATTTTGATGGAGATAAAACTGAAGGTTATAAAGTAAATGTTGTTAATAGTAAAACTACTGTTAGTATTAGCACTACTACAGTGGTTGATAGTGCTAAAGTTACTATCAATAATGGCAATAGTATATCTCTTAATGTAGGAGATAATAAAATACCTATTTTAGTAACTGCAGCTAATGGAGAAAAAAGAACTTATTATATAACGATTACTAGAGAAGAAGCTAGTAATGGTTCAACAACTGATATTGAAACAACTATAAAAAATGCAGGTTATAAAATTACAGATACTTATATTGGAAATATTAGTTTAAATAATACTTTATCTACAATAAATACAAAAATAAAAAATCAAAATTCATCTGCTAATATTTCTCTAAAAGATAAATCAGGTAATAGTAAAACTACTAGTAATGTACTTGCTACTGGTGATAAATTGACAATTACTATAGGAAGTGAAGAAAAAACATATGAACTTTATGTTTATGGAGATGTTAATGGTGATGGACTTGCAAAAGCAACAGATTACATGTTAATAAAAAATCATATTATGACTAATAAAAAATTAAGTGGTGCTTATGCTAAAGCAGCTGATGTTAATAAAGATGGTAATGTTAAAGCAACAGATTATATGTTAATAAAAAATTATATTATGAAAGGAATAAGTTTTTAATAGTAAGTAGGTGATTATATGAAAAAATATAAAATATTTAATTTATTTATATTTATAATATGTATATTTTTTTCAATATCAATAAAAGTTAATGCTGCATCTTGGACAATTATTTCTTCTAAAGCTTCAGTAGCTAGTGGTCAAAGTTTTACAGTTAGAATTCATGGTAATGATGTAGTAGGTCAATTTACTATAAGCGTTAATAATGGCCGTTCAAGTGAAAGTGTTGTATGGAAAGATGAAAATACCGATAGAAGTTTTACAGTTACGGCAACTGGTAGTGGAACTGTATATGTTAAAGTTGTTGCGACCGATTGTTCTGATATTAATGGTAATCCAGTTGGAGGAAGTGACAATGTTTCAGTAAATATTATAAATAGTAATGATGATGGTTCACGAAGTAATTCATCTTCTAATAAAACTTATAGTAATACAGCTAATCAAGAATTAAGTAATAATAATTATTTAAAAAGTTTGACTATTGATGGATATAATCTATCTCCAAGTTTTAATAAAGATGTTACGAGTTATAATGTAGAAGTAGATGAATTAAGTGAAAAAATAAAAATAAATGCGGAAGCTGAAGATAAAACTGCTACTATTGAAGGAATTGGTGAAAAATCTTTAGAAAAAGATAATATTTTTCAAATAGTAGTAAAAGCTGAAAATGGACAAGTAAAAACATATACTATAAATGTTTTATTTAAAGATGATAATCCAATTAAAGTAAAAAAAGGCAATAAAACGTATACTCTTGTTAAAAGAAAGTCATTAATAAAAGAATTTGATGATTATAAATCAACTACTATAAAAATAAATAATCAAGAAATTCCGGCTCTATATAATAAAACTACTAAACTTACTTTGGTTGGGTTGAGATATAAAGATAAAGTCTATTTATATAGATATAATAAGGAAACTAATACTTATGTAAGATATATAGAATATGATTTTAAAAATGTTAAATTAGTCTTATTTAAATTAAGTGATAAAATGATACCTGATGGTTATAAAGAATATACTATAAAAATAAATGGCTATAATACTAAGGTTTATAAATTAAGAAAATCATCTAAATATTCTTTGATATATGGTATGAATATAAAAACAGGAATTAAAACTCTTTATTTGCATGATTCTAAAGAAAACACTGTTCAGCGTTATACAACAGAAGCAATGACTGCTTTAAAAAATCAAAATTCTAAGTATCAAAAAATATGTATTGGATTATGTGGGGGAGTTGCTTTATTAGTTATAGTTTTATTAATTTTTATTAGTAAAAGTGATAAAAAAAGAAAAATAAAAAATAAGGTTAAAAGATATGAAAATGAAAAGTAATAATTAATATTATTACTTTTTTTAGGTTTTATATATTGAGATTAATTTTTTTTCTTCATACAATATATTGAAAGTAGGTGGATTGTATGAAAGAATTTTTAAAGAGATTAAAGGATCCTATAGTAATTTCATCAATATTTTCTTTAATATATATATTTATTGCTCCTAAACTTAATTTACCTGATTGGACATTAGTTTCTTCTCAATTTTTAGCTATTATATATGCAATATTTGGTATTACTAATAATCCTACTGATAAAAATTGTTATTAGGAGGTGATTAAGATGAAAAAAGGACAAACTAGTATCAGAGGAGGTATAGAGGACTTTTTATGTCCTTTTACTGATATGTATATAACTCAAGGTAGTGGTGGAAATGGTAGTCATGCTGGAACTATGGCCAATGATATTCGTGGTAAAATAGTAGGAGTTAAGGCTCCGTATTATGCTCCATGTACTTTGAAGTGTTTAAAAATATATCCTGAGAATGGTCAAATTATGTGGCAGTCAACAAATAAAGTAAGATTTGCTAACGGAAAGATTAATTATGCAACTATAATGACAGCTCATGACAATACAGTAGATTCATACGTAGGACAAATAGTAAAACAAGGCCAACAATTAGGAAATATGGGAAATAAAGGAAATGCTAGTGGAGTGCATTGTCATATAGAAATTGAACAAGGAAATGATACTTCTTGGAAGAAAAATAGCTATGGTAATTATTGTTTTAATAATGAAGTTGATACTGACAGTTGCTATTTTGTAGATAATACAAATATTTTATATGGTAGTGGTGGAAATTGGAAATATCTTAAAGATGTAAATGTTGATACTGAGAATAATTATATAAACTTATCTCCTAGTATTTCATCTTGGAGATTTTATAATATTACGGATGCTCCGATTAAAAAGAATGCTATTGGATATTTAAATCCTAAAAAATTTGGTGGATTATCTTATAAAATATTAGAATATCGTGATAATAATAATACCGTTGTTATAAATACTGTTCAATTTGGCAAAGTAAAAATTTTTATTTATAATACCGCATCTACAATAACAAATAGTCCTAAATATAAATCAGGTAATTATTGATGTTACATTTACAATTAAATATAAATCTGTTATAATAGAACGCAATTGGTGGTAGTATGAGAAAAGAAGAATTAAAGAAATTAGTTATTTCTAAAATATTTACTAAAAATGAACAAAAGTTTATAAATGAGAAAGAACTGGATAGAATTATTTTTAAAGTGTTTTCAAATGAACAAGATATGGATTTTATATATAATATATTAGAAGATAATAATGTTAAAATAAAAAAATCAACTTCATATGATGAAGAAAATATGTCTATGAATTCTATCATAAAAGCATATTTGAATGAAATTTCTAAATATCCATTATTGACAAAAGAAGAAGAGTATTATTATTCAAAACTTGCTCAACAAGGTGATCAAAAAGCTTTTGAAATTATGAATAACTGTAATTTAAGGTTAGTGGTATCAATTGCGAAGAAATATGTTAATAGGAGTAGTTTGGATTTTGAAGATTTAATACAAGAAGGTAATATTGGCCTTATGAAAGCTATAAATAAATTTGATCCAGATAAAGGTAATAAGTTTTCAACTTATGCTACGTTTTGGATTAAACAAAATATAACTAGAGCTATGTATGATAATGGTAAAACTATAAGAATTCCTGTTCATGAACAAGAAAAATTAAATAAAATTAAGCTAATTAATGAAACTTCTTTTTCAAAATTAGGTAGAAATATGACAATGAGAGAGCTCATAATTACTTATTATTCAAATTATTCTAGTATGAAAGATTTAATTACTAAAAATAATATAAATGAAAATGTAGATAGTTGTATAAATGTTATACCAGAGTTTTTAAAAGAAAATGTTAATTTAGATGAAATATCTAAAAAGCATTCAATATCAATCATAAAATTAAGGAAATTATCAGATGTTATAAATAGAGAAATCAAAATGACAGAGGAGTCTTTTACAAGGGAGAATATTCTATCTTTACATGTGCCAATTAATAATGAAGATGATAATTCTTTGTTAGAAAACTTTGTGGAGGATAAAAATACGAATTTATCTTTGGTGGTGGAGTCTTCTTTGTCTGTAGAAGAGATAAAAAAAGAAATCATTAATACTTTATCTAAAGAAGATAGTTATGACTCTGAAGGAAATTGTATTATTGGATCTAGAAAATTCACATATAGTCAACAACAGCAAATTTCAAAGTTTTATACAGAAGTCGTTAAAATTTGTCGTAAGAATAATATTGATGAATTAACAAATCAATTAGTAGAAGAAAATGAGGAATTTTATAATATAAAAATTTTAAATGATGAAATGAATAAAATTAATTATTATTATGAATTTAAAACTAAATATGAAGATATAAAAAATAAGTATTTAGATAGATTAGAAGCAATTTTAAAGATAAATAATATTGATACTGACTATATAAAGCTGTGTAAACAACAATTGTTAAAAAGATTAAAATCAGATAATATTAATGATATTATAAATAGTAATCCTAAATTTATTAATCTTGTCGATATTCAGAATAATTTGTTTAGCGATATTATATATATATTACAAGCTAATTGTAATATAAAAATTGATTATTTATTAGAGTTTTGTAAATTTCATAATATAGTAAATAATCCTAAAAATGTTAATAATATATTTTGTTCTGTTTCAAATAATAAAACATTTGAACAAAATTACGAAATGTATTTAACTGCTTATAAAGAGATAAGAAATATTGATGTTTTAGTAAGAAGATTAGGATTAAATGATAGAATTTATACTTTGGAAGAAATAGGTGAAATTTATGGTTGTACACGGGAAAGAGTTCGACAATTAGAAACTAAAGGTTTACGATTAGTTAAAAACAAAATTAAAAAGATATAATTACAAAAGAGTAAAATAAATTTACATTTTTTTACTCTTTTGTTTTTGTAAAAAAATGATGAATGTTGTAAAAAAATGTATATAAATATATAATTATTATGAGGTATTATAAATAGTATGAAAAATAAGAATAAGTTAAAGCATAATATAATTATAATTGTATGTTTACTCATACTATTTTTGATAATGGCTATATATTTTTATATTTTTACAAGTGGATATAATTTTATGGATAAATATAAGAATAAAGTTTATCCAAGTACTTATATATCTGGTAAAGATATATCTAATATGAGTGATAAAGATTTATCTTTGTATTTAGTAAATTTGGAAAATGATATTCAAAATATTAAAGTCAGTATAAATATAAATGAAAGGAATTATAATTATAAGCTTGAAAATTTAGGCGTTTATATTAATAAAGAAGAAATTATACAGCAAGTTTTATATAATAATGAAAAAACTTCTTTATATGCTTCTATAAAAAGATTGTTTAATGGAGGTACTGATAAATATAATTATAAAATAATATATAGTGAAGTTAATATTAAAGATTTTGTGAATAATTTAAAGAAACAAGTTGATATTGAAGGCTTGTCTGGTGAATTGAAAATGACTGATAGAAATTTAAGTTATGAAGGTTATAAAGAAGGTTACAGTCTTGATAAAGAAAAGCTTATAGAAACTATTGAAACTGAGATTTATAAAAGTTTAAAAAATAATGATATAAATGATATTAAAGTTATAAAAATTAATGCTAGTGGAAAAAAGATTGATAAAAGTAACAAAGATTTATCTTCTATTAATAAAAAAGTTTCTACTTTTGCAACTAAATATTTTCATGATACTGCTAGAGATCAAAATTTAAAAATGGCACTTAATTCAATTGATAAAGTAGTGGTGATGCCTGGAGAAGAATTTTCTTTTTTCGATTATGCAGGTCCATATGATAAAGAAGGATATTTAAAATATGATGATATGATTGGTAATGGTGTATGTCAGGTTTCTACAACCTTATATAATGCTTTACTATTAATGGGTATTAAAGCCACTGATAGAAGTGTTCATAGTGAAGTAACAGAATATGTTGCTGGTGGACTTGATGCAATGGTAGCTTCAAATGGAAATGAAAGTTTATCTGATTTTAAGTTTAAAAACACTTTAAGTTATCCTATATATATTTCTGCTTATCTTGAAGATGATTTCATCAAAATAGATATATGGAGTAATGAAAAATCTCTTTTAGGATATACATATAAAAGTGAATCTGTAAAAAGAAATAACTATGTTTATGATAGTTATTTATATACTTATAAAGATAATAAAATTATCAATAAAGAATATCTAGCTACTAATAGTTATAAAAATTAATAAAAAAGGTTTCTTATTTGGAAACCTTTTTACTTGTTTTATTTTTATCTTTTTTTAATTCATCTCGTATTTCTTTTAATATAGATAATTCTGTTTCAACAGGTTTATCTTCTTTTTTATTTTCTTCTTTTTTTAGATGAGTAAGTTTGTTAACTATTTTAACAAATATAAATACACAGAATGCAATAATTAGAAAATCAATTATATTTTGAATGAACATACCATAACTAATAGTTGCATCTTTAAATTTGATAGCTAATGATGAAAAATCAACACCACCAAGTAATAGCCCAATTATTGGCATTAAAATGTCATTTACTAAAGATGTAACAATTTTACCAAATGCACCTCCTATAATAACACCTACTGCTAAGTCAACAACGTTTCCTCTAGCGATAAATTCTTTAAATTCTTTTATCATAATATACCTCCTAGTTAGATTATACCATATAAATATATTTTAATCTTTTTAAGAGTTATATTTCTTTACAAAATAAAAAAATATTATTATAATTAAACTATAATAGGTGAGGTTCTTATGAAAAAAGATAAAAATAATGAAAAGAAAAAAAGAATATTAATAATTGCTTTATTAATTTTAATATTTTTATTAGTTATTGGTATTACTTTTGCTTGGTTCCGTTTTAATGATTTTAGTAAACATATTAATAGTATAACTACTGGAAAATTAGAAGTTAGATTAGATGAATATGATGGTAAAAATATAGAATTATTAAATACCTATCCCATGACAGATAATTCAGGAATACAAACTAAAGCCTATGAGTTTACAATTGTTAATCACTCTAATTATAAGTTAAATTATTATATTAGATTAATAGAAGATGAAGAAGCTATAAAAAAATGTGGATGTAAAGACAATTTATTAGATGATAGTGTAATTAGATATCAATTAATAAGAAATGATTCTTATATAAATATTGATACATTAGTTAATAAAGATGATTGGATATTAGATAATTATAAATTGGACGCAAATGGTAAAATGAATTATAGTTTAAGATTATGGCTATATGAAAATGCAGAAAATGAATATATGGGTAAACATTTTCATGCCAAAATAGAAGTAAAAGTTGTAGAAGATAAGTAATATGAAAAAGAAACCATTAAGAAGAGTTGATAAGTCGTTATTAATTGTAACAGTTCTATTATTTATAATAGGGTTGGTTATGATTTTTTCTGCGTCTAATGTTACGGCTTATATTAAACAAGGAGATAGTCCATATATATATTTTATAAAACAAGCTATTTTTTTAGTAGGTGGAAGTATATTATTTATAATTTTTATTCATACTGATACAAAAAAATATAAAAAAATATTTGGATTTTTATTTTACATAACTATTATTTTGTTAGGAATATTATTAGTTCATGGAAAAGCAACTAATGGGGCGACAAGTTGGTTTAGTATTTTAGGATTTGGCTTGCAACCAAGTGAATTTTTTAAAGTCTTTTCTATTATTTGGTTAGCTACTTACTATGAATCAAAAAAAGGTAGTTTAAATAATTATGTATCTTGTTTATATCCTATATTTATGTGTGGAGTAGGGGCAATATTAATATTTTTACAACCGGATTTAGGAACATTTTTAATTTATGCCGGGATAGTTTCATTAGTTTTTTTTGCTATACCTATGAGTAAAGAAATAAAGCAAAAAGTATTTATGTTAGCTTTAGGTATGATTGCTGTTTTCTCTATAGTATTATTAACAGCGGGAAAAAGTATTATAAATGAAACTCAGATGGCTAGAATAACAGAATTTTCTAATCCTTGTTCAAAGTTTATTACTTCAGGAAATCAAGTTTGTAATGGTTATATTGCTATAAATAATGGTGGTTTATTTGGTGTTGGATTAGGTAATAGTACTCAAAAATATTTATATTTACCAGAACCATATACAGATTTTATTTTCGCTATTATTATGGAAGAATTGGGACTTATTGTTTCTATTGGTATAATTATATTATTAATGTTTGTAATATATAGAGTAATTATGATAGGTAGAAAGAGTTATACAGATCGTGGAGCCACTATTTGTTATGGTGTCGCTATATACATCTTTCTACATATTTTAATAAATTTAGGAGGATTATTTGGTTTAATGCCTCTAACTGGAGTACCACTTCCATTCTTATCATATGGTGGTAGTTATACTATAAGTTTAGTAATTGCTTTAATTGCGGTACAAAGAGTTCATATTGAAACGAAAATGTATGAAGAAGAATTATTAAAAAAACAAAATCAATTTTAGGAATAATTAAAATATTAGGAAACAATCTTTATAGGAGGTTGTTTTTTTATGAAAGATTATACAAGTATAAAAAAGATAATATTAATTGTTGTTATAATTATTGCAATTATTTCTAGTTGTGTATATGGAATTATTTATTATAAAAAACAAGAAAAAGAAAGTTTTGAAATAAGTGATAATTTAAATAAACCTAAAATTACAAATACTACTAAAAGTTCAACTGAAGAAAAAAGTAATTTGGTAGTAGATATAAAAGGAGAAATACAAAATCCAGGAATATATAGAGTAGAAAAAAATACTAGAGTAATAGATGTAATTAATATGGCAGGTGGATTAACAGATAATGCTGATACATCAGTTATAAATTTAAGCAAAAAAATAACTGATGAAATGGTTATAATAATTTATTCTAAACAAGAAGTAATTAACTTTGTTGAAACAAAAAAACAAGAACAAGAAAAATTAAGTATTTGTAATGAACAAGAAGTAGTAAATGGTGCTTGTATAAAAGATAGTATAACTACTACTAATGAAGATAATATAACAGGTAAAATAAATATAAATACTGCTACTACGGAGGAACTACAAAATCTTCCAGGAATAGGTGAGGCTAAAGCTAAAAATATAGTTAAATATCGTGAAGAAAATGGTAATTTTACTAAAATAGAAGATTTAAAAGAAGTAACAGGAATAGGAGATAGTATATATGATCAAATTAAGGACTATATTACTATCTAATAAATTATATATTCTTATATTGATAATAGTAAGTTTTATTACTTTAATTAGAGTGAATATCAATTATAAAAGTAATTTTAAAAATGAAAATATAATAAAAGGTAAAGTTCAAGACATTTATATAGATGGTCCATATTTAAAAATAACTTTAAAATCAAAAGATAAAATAATATGTAATTATTATTTTAAAAATAAAGAAGAATTAAAAAATTTTGATATTAAATTAGGAGATTTAATCGTTTTAAATGGATCGTTAGAAAATCCTAAAAATAATACTATACCTAATGTTTTTAATTATAAAAAATATTTAAAATATAATAAAATTTATTATACTTTTAAAGTAGAAAGTTATAAAAAAATAAAAAATAATAATTCTATATTTTATTATTTTAAAAATATAATTATTAATCATATAAATAAGTATAAATCATCTTCTTATTTAAAGGCTTTTATTTTGGGAGATACATCATACATAGATAGAAATGTATATAAAGCCTTTCAAGAAATAGGAATTTCTCATTTATTCGCTATATCCGGAATGCATATTTCTTTTTTATCAGGAATAATTTTATTTATTTTAAAAAAGTTAAAAGTAGAAGAAAATAAAAGATATATAATCACTTCTGTAATATTATTTTTATATTTATTAATATGCTTTTCAGCATCTGTATTAAGAAGTTTCCTTTTTTTCTTTTTATTATCAATAAATAAAATATATTATTTTTATATTAAGACAATTAATATTTTTATTTTAACTTTATCTATATCTTTATTAATAAATCCTTTTTTTATATATAATATTGGATTCTTATTTTCTTATATAATAAGTTTCTATTTAATTATTTTAAGTGAATATTTAAAAAAATTAACCAAAATAAAACAAACTATTATAGTATCAATCATATCTTTTTTAGTATCTTTTCCTCTTTCTATATATAATTTTTATCAAGTTAATATTTTAGCTATTATTTATAATTTGTTTTTTGTTCCACTAATATCTATATTTTTATTTCCTTTTACTTTGATTACTTTTTTTATTCCGTTTTTAGATAATATTTTATTTTTTATAATAAATATTTTTGAATATATAGTTTTAATTTTAAATAAGATAAATATATTTAAAATTATATTAGTAAAACCTTATATGATTGTTATTTTTATTTATTATTTAGTTATTACTTTATTGTTATTAAAACGTCAAAAAAAATATTTAGTTGTATTTTTATTAATGATATTTTTTCATTATAATGTAAATAACATTTTTTCTAGTAATTATTTAATAATGATAGATGTGGGTCAAGGAGATAGTATTCTTATTCATTTTAAAAATAAAAATATATTAATAGATACAGGAGGTATTTTTAATAATAATTCTTTTAAAAGAACTAGAACTTATGATTTAAGTGAAAGTACTTTATGTATGTTAAAATCTTTTGGAATAAGAAAACTAGATTTTTTAATTTTAACTCATGGGGACTCCGATCATATGGGAGAAGCTATTAATTTAGTAGAAAACTTCAAAGTAGAGAAAGTTATATTTAACGTAGGAGATTATAATTATTTAGAGGAAGAATTAATAAAAATTTTAAATAAAAAAAGAATTAAATATTATAAAAATATAGAAAATTTAGATATTAATGGCAGTAAATTATATTTTTTAAATACTAAAATCTATGATAATGAGAATGATAATTCAAATGTTATTTATTTTGAATTTAATAATTATAAGTTTCTATTTATGGGAGATGCAGGAATAGAAAAAGAAAAAGATATTCTAGTTAGATATGATTTAAAGGATATAGATTTTTTAAAGATAGGTCATCATGGATCTAATACTTCTTCTAGTAAAGAGTTTATAGAAAGTGTTAATCTTAAATATAGTTTAATATCAGTAGGCTCCAACAATAGATATGGACATCCAAAGGATAAAGTATTAGATGATTTAAAAAATAGTAAGATTTATAGAACAGATTTAGATGGGAGTATAGAAATAAAATTAAATAAAAATGGATATAGAATTAGGACATATACGCCATAGAGAGGAGAATTAAAATGAATTATTATGATGAGATAAAAAATAAGATAATAGATAATGAAGTATATTCAAGAGTAAAAGATTATTCAAAGGAAAGAAATACTGTTATTACATATTTTGAAATCGGCAAATTATTAAATGAAGCAGGTGGTAAATATGGAGATAATATTATTGATGAATATTCTAAAAGATTAGTCGTTGATGTTGGAAAGAAATATAATCGCAGAACATTATTTAGAATGAAGCAATTTTATAATGTGTTTAGTAATGAAAAAGTGTCAACGCTGTTGACACAATTAAGTTGGTCACACTACTTGTTATTAATATCATTAAATGATTTTGATGAAATAATATATTATATTAACGTAGCTAAAGATAACAATTTATCACAAAGACAACTACAAGAAAGAATTAAAAATAATGAGTACAAAAGATTACCTATAGAAACAAGAAATAAAATAACAAATAATGAATCGCTTAATATTAAAGATTTAGTACCTAATCCCATATTGATTAGAAATATAAATAATTTTGAAATAATTACGGAAAAAGTACTGCAAAATTTAATACTTGAAGATATTGAATCATTTATGAAAGAATTAGGTAATAATTTTAGTTTCATTGGTAGTAAATATAAAATTAAGATTGGTGATAATTATCATAAAATAGATTTACTATTATTTAATATAAAATATAATTCATATGTAGTTATTGAATTAAAGATTACTGAATTTAAAGTTGAATACATTTCGCAAGTACAAAAGTATATGAACTATATTGATAAAAACTTAAAAGAAATTAGTAATAATAATACTATTGGAATAATTATCTGTAAGAAAGAAAATAGGTTTGTGATTGAGTACTGTTCTGATGAAAGAATTGCTGTAAGAGAATATCAATTAGTGTGATATAATATATATAGGAAGTGAATTATATGTACTATCATGTATCACAAACAAAAAATATTAATATTTAGAACCTAGAATTTCAAATCATAATAAACCCTTAATATACTTTTCAAATAAAAGAGAAAATGTTTTAGTATATCTAAGCAATGCAGTAGAAAAGTATTGTAAAGAGAGTAATTTTAATTATAATGGAATTTGGAGCAAATGGGCATCTTACGGATTTACAAAAGATGGGGTGTTAGAAATACAAGAATATTATCCGAATGCCACTTATGAAACCTACCATGGTGTTAGTGGGTATATATATTCTACTGATAGTATACCAAATGTTGAAAAACAAGAAGATATTCCAAATGCTTTTCATACTAGCGAGAATGTGGAAGTTACTCATTGTGAATATATAGAAGATGCATATAAAGAAATACAAAAAGAAATATAGTCCTAGTTAAATATGAGGAGTTTATTAAAACTAGCAAAGATTAGTTATATAAGACTATACAACAAGAGTATGATGAAGCAGTCGTGCATCCAGAATATAGTCATTTTTTAATCAATAAATTTCCATTTATAAATAAATAAAATAGAACTATCAATTTTGATGGTTTTTTCTTTTGTAAATAAAGAAACTATAACCATGTGCGTAACCGTTAGTCTCACATGGTAATCTAATCATATGGGTGAAGTTATTAATTTTCAAAGTAGAGAAATTAATCTTTAATTGTGGAGATTATAATTATTTAGAACAAAACTTAATTAAAGTATTAGATAAAAAGAAAATACAATATTACTCATGTGTTAAAGAATTAAATATAGATAAGTGTAAATTATATTTTTTTAATAATAAAGATTATGATAATGAGAATAATAATTCAAATGTTATTTATTTTGAATTTAATAATTATAAATTTATATTTATGGGATATGCTGGAATAGATAAGGAAAAATATATATTGAATGAATATAATATATTTGATGTTGACGTATTAAAAGTAGGACATCATGGAAGTAAGATAAGTTCTAGCAAAAGTTTTATTGATGGGGTTAATACAAAATGCTCTGTAATTAGCGTTGGGGAAAATAATCGCTATGGACATCCGAATGATAGTGTATTAGATAATTTAAATAATTCAAAAATATATAGAACTAATATTGATGGTAGTATATTGTTTAAAATAATAAATTAAAAATAGAAACATGTACACCATAGAAAGGAGTAAAAAATGGAAGAACAATATTATATAAGTATTAAAGAAAAATTATTAAAAAGTGAAATATATGCTAAAGCAAGAGATTATGCAAAAGATAGAAATAAAGTTAAAGTTTACTATGAAATTGGAGAATTATTAAATAAAGCAGGTAAGGATTATGGTAAAAATATAATAAAACAATACTCTGAAAAGTTGATGATTGAAGTTGGTAAAAAATATAATGAAAGAACGTTATATGGAATGAGAAAATTTTATGAGCTTTTCAATGACGGAAAATTGAACCCAATGGGTTCAAAATTGAGTTGGAGTCACTTTAGAGAACTTCTAACATTAAAAGATACTGATGAAATAAAATATTATATAAGTATAAGTGAAGAAAATAATTTAACTAAAAGACAATTACACGAAAGAATAAAAAATAAAGAGTATGCTAGATTAAGTGATGTTGCAAAAGATAAAATATCAAATAATCATAAAGTAGATTTACCAGATATGATACCTAATCCAATTATTATTAAAGTCAATAATACAATAGAAAAATTAACTGAATATGCTTTAAAAGAATTAATATTAAATAACTTAGATGAATTTTTAATTCAATTAGGTAATGGCTTTACGTATATTGGAAATGAGTTTAAAATCAAGTTAGGTGATAGATATAACTTTATAGACTTATTCTTATACAACATTAAATATAAATGTTATGTAGTAATAGAATTAAAAGTAACTGAATTGAATTCTAATCATACAGGACAGATTCAAAAATATATGAATTATGTAGATAGAAATATAAAGGCCATAGATGAAAATGATACAGTTGGTATTATAATTTGTAAGAAGAATAATCAGTATGTAATAGATTACTGCAGTGATAAAAGAATTCTTTCAAGAGAATATGAATTAGTATGATATAATGTAAAATATAGAGGTGAATTTATGAATAATATATTTTTTACGATAGAGGGCTATAAATATTTAATTATGTATAACAATAAAAATTTTGAAATATATAAAGAAATACAAAATGAAATTATAAAATTGTCAGAAGAGGAAAATAATAAAATAAGAAAAATATTAAATCAAAAATACAATTATATTTATGATAGCCAAATACTTAATGAATTGGTCAATTCAAATGACAAAATAGAAAATAAAGATTATATTATAAATATATTAAATTGGTTAGAACAAATTATTCCAGAAAATGATAGATCTAATTTTTATAATAATATTAAAAACCTTCAAACTCAGCTTAATTTAGATTTTTTAACTTCCGAAAAAAACATAGATTTATCTCAAGAATATTCTAAAGTTGGTGGATATAATACAACTGAAAATAAATTAATAATTTCTGAAGAAGCTTTAAATAATGAATTGAAAATAGCTAATATGACAAATAATCCAGAGGAATTTTTTTGGAGAAGTTATACCCAACCATTGTTACATGAGCTTTGCCATATGGCTTCCAGTAAATATGATTCAGAAACAAAAATATCGTTATGTGGATTTGATATATTTCCACCTTCTGGAGAAGGAGATAAAAATAGGGGATTAACGGAAGGCTTCACAGAACTTATATCAATGGCAGGAGTACCTGGTACAATAGAAATTGCCTCTGGTTATTATATAGAAGCTTGTTTAATAAATCAATTGATTCAAGTGATAGGAAAAGACGTGTTTCTTAATGCTTATTTTTCTAATCTAGGAACTAAGCCAATAGAAGAAAAGTTACAAGGATTAATAGATGATGAAGATAAGTCATTTGAATTATTTAGAAATATTGAACTAAATTTTCAAATTAGAGATTTTGCTGAAAAACAGAATGTTTTAGGTAATATCCAAATGTCTATTTTAGATTATTTAGAACAGAAAATAGATCTATTATTATCAATAAATAATACAAAAGAAATAAATGAATGTTTAACAATATATGAACAAATGTTAATTACACCAGAAAAATTAAACACAATGAATAAAAATCCTAAAAATTATTGTGGTTTAGAAGAAAGTTTAATTCAATTTGATACAATAAAACAAAAGTGTAGTAATATTTTAATAGATAAAAGTGATACTATTCAATCAAAAAAATAAATAATAAAAAACAAATTATAATTTATAATTTGTTTTTTTAATACATATTTTTTAATATAATGCATAATATATAATGTCACGAAAGTGTTCATATAGATTTAGCTTCCTTAATGGGAAGCTTTTATTTTTTTATTTATTTTATTTTTTATTTTAATATTATATGAATTTATTAATTCAAGAATTTTATTGTCACATTCAAATTCATAAATTATTTTATTATCAAAAATTTTATTAATTATTTTTATATTTTTTAAGATATAATCTATTTCTTTTTGAAGAGAATAATCGAATTCTATATCTACTTTAAAACCATCTATTTCTTCACAAATATTGTTATTAATTACTTCTTTAGCGGTATCTACATATGCATGAATTAAGCCAGAAGCACCAAGTTTTATTCCACCAAAGTATCTGATAACTAATACTAAAACATTATTTAGGTTTTTCTTTTTTAATAATTCTAAAATTGGCATGCCTGCGGTACCGCTAGGTTCTCCATCATCACTCATTTTTTCATAAGCATCAGTAATATAAGCAAAACAACAATGAGTAGCGTCTTTATATTTATCTCTATATTCTAGAATAAATTTATCTGCAGATTCTTTAGAATCTATTTCTAAAGATATTCCAATAAATTTGCTTTTTTTAATAATTAATTCTTTTTCTTTATTTTCAATGATTGTATTCATAAATATCTCCTATATGTATATACTAACAATACTTTTTTCTTTTTTCAATATATGATTTTTTATATATTCATTTTTTTATAAAAATAAAACACCCAATTCATAAATAATTGGGATGAATATTATTTAAATATTATTATTTTTCTTTTTCCAATCTTGCTTTTATTATATTTAATATTTCTTGTTTCATATTATCTGTGGCATCAGACCAAACTATTTCAAAAAAAACTCCCATACCAGGAAGAGTTACTTCATCTTTTTCCGCTATGCTTTCTTCGATTGCATTTTTTAGGGTATTTATATCATCTTCTTTAAAGTTGTTAATAATATGTTCTCTTATACTTAGGTCCATAATATTTAAGCTCCTTTCATATATATTATGTAAAGTTTTAATTTTTTTATACAAAATATAGTTTTTTTTAAAATTTTAATATATAATCTAATTATAGGAGGATATTTATGAATATAGCATTAATAATTATTATAGTAGTTGTTGTATTATTAGTTCTATGGTTTTTTGGAACTTATAATAGTTTAATTTCTTTAAGAAATAGAAAGGATGATCAATGGAGTCAAATTGATGTTCAATTAAAAAGAAGAGCAGATTTAATTCCTAATTTAGTAGAAACTGTTAAAGGATACGCTAAACATGAAAAAAAGACTTTAGAAGATGTTGTAAAAGCAAGAAATACTTATGTTACTGCAAATACTCCAGAAGAAAAAATGAAATCTAGTGGAGAACTTACACAAATGGTTAATAAATTATTTGCTTTAGCGGAATCTTATCCAGATTTAAAAGCTAATCAAAACTTTTTATCTTTACAAGAAGATTTAAAAGATACTGAAAATAAAATTAGTGTAGCTAGACAATTTTATAATGATACAGTACTAACTTATAATAATAAAGTTGAAATGGTACCTAGTAATATAGTTGCGGGTATTTGTGGATTCAAAAAAGGAATTTTCTTTGAAGCTACAGAAGAAGAAAGAAAAAGTGTAAAAGTTTCTTTTGATGAATAATGAGCTTGCTTAGGCAAGCTTTTTTAGGAGAGTGAGTTATGAAAAAATTTATATTATTATTATTTTCTGTTTTTTTACTTATACCTATATCTGTAAATGCAATTGAAACTACTAAACAATTTATTATAAATATAGATATATTAGAAGATGGGTCTATCAAAGTACAAGAATTAGCTAAATTAGATGGAGAATATAATGGTAGATTTAGAACTTTAGAGTATAAAGAGAATTTTTACAGTACTACTTTTAGTAATACAAAATCTAGTTTTGAAGAAAATATGTTATATAATGGAACTGCAATAGAAGATATAAAAGTAGGGGCAATAGATTATAATGGGAAATTAAGTTTTTCTGATTTTGATAAAAAAGTAGATTATTTTAATGAAGATTATAATGCAGAAGCTGGAGATTATGGTAAATATCTTTTAGAAGATTATTATAATGGAATAAAAATCAAAACTTTTTGTCCATCTAATTATAAAAAAGCATTTTATTTAGAATATGTGGTTAAAAATGTTGTTGTTTCTCATAATGATGTTTCAGAAATTTTTTGGAATATTTTGGGTGATGAATACGAAGAAAATATAAAAGATTTTGAAGTTAAAGTTAATTTGCCTAAAGAAGATAAAAATGTAAGAATGTGGTTAAAAGCTACTAAAGAATCATTAAATGGTGAAATAAAAAATATCGATAATAAAACTGCATATATTTATTATGATTTTCTAGGTGCTTATAATCCATCTACAATTAGAATGATGTTTAGTAATGATTTAGTTCCATATAATACAAAGAAAAGTGGTATAGATGGAAAAGAATATATTTTAGAAGTAGAGAGGGAAGCTGCAGAAGAGGCTAATGCTTATCGTAAAAAAATAAAAATGCAAAATGGGGTTATTATAGGTTTATCTATATTATGGTTTATTGTTTTTATAATAACAATAATTATATATTATTTTAAGTATGATAAAGAATATACTCCAGAGTTTAATAATGAATATATGAGAGAGTTCCCTAATGTATATGGTCCTGAATATGTGGAATATGTAATGGAGCATAAAGTTTCTGAGGATGGTTTTTCAGCTTCAATTTTAAATATAATTTATAAGAAGGCTTTACAAGTAAAAGAATTACCGGATTCTAAAAAAGATTATTTACTTGTAGGCGATGAAACAAAATTAAATGATTTAACAGAAGCAGAGTTAAAAATATATGATATGTTGATAAACACAATTGGTAATGGTAAAAGTGTAACTTGTAAAGAAATTAGAAAATATGGTAATACAGAAAGTAAAGCAAGAAAACTTTTAAGTTCTTATAGTAAGTGGAAATCAAATGTTTTAATGAATGCTAGAAAATTGGAAATATATTATGATGGTGCTAAATATAAATTTTTTCCAATATTAATATGTTTATTAAGTATAGCAATTACATTTTTAAATATTAATTTTGAAACTGGTTTTGTATTAGGAAATATGGCTGTTGGTCTTGGAATAGTTGGTTGTATTTATGTTTCAGCAGCTACTAAAAAAACTAAAAAAGGTATAGAAGAATACGCTAAATGGAAAGCTTTTAAAAAATTCTTAAAAGATTTTGGAAGATTTAATGAAAAAGAGTTACCTGAAATAGCTCTTTGGGAAAAATATTTAGTATACGCAACTGTCTTAGGTTGTGCTAAAGAAGTAGAAAAAGCAATGAAAGTTAAATTAGATAATATGAATATTAATGACTATGATAATACATCTGATGTATTTATAAATTATTACTATATGAATAGATTAATAGATATTAATATTGCAAGTAGTGTATCAAGTGCAATGCATCAAGCTGTATCTTCATCACGTTCTTCAATTGCTCAAAGTAATGCTTCATCATCTGGAGGCTTTGGTGGGGGAGGTTCCTTTGGTGGAGGCTCTGGTGGTGGAGGCGGCGGAGGCGGTCGCTTCTAATAAAACTGTATTTTAAAATGCATAATAGAGATATTATGTGTTTTAATTTTTTATAGGCTATTATTTGTAAAAATAAAGATTATATTGTATAATTTTTATAGAAAATAGGTGATTTAATGAAAACGGCTCTAATAGTTTTAAATTATAATGACTATGACACAACTCATAACTTTATAACTGACATTAAAAAATATAAAATATTAGATTTAATAGTAATTGTAGATAATTGTTCTACTGATGATTCTTACAAAAAATTAAAGAAAATAGAAGTGGATAATATTCATGTTGTAAAATCGGATAAAAATGGTGGTTACGGATATGGTAATAATATAGGTATTAAATATGCTATAAAAAATCTAGGAAAATGTAATATTATTATTTCTAATCCTGATATAGAAGTAAAAGAAAAAACAATAGAAAAGTTATTAATAACTTTAAATAGTAATGATGATTATGCTATTGTTGGCCCTATTATTAATACTTATGGAAAATTAGATAAAGGTTGGAAATTAACTAATGGATTTCAAGAATTATTATTGAGTATTCCTAAATATGGAACAAAAAACAGGAATAGGATTATTGGCTATAAGGATAGTTATTATAAAAAAAACATAAATGAAGTTGATGTGGTTTCTGGATGCTTTTTTCTAGTAAAGTCAGAATGTCTTAAGAAAATAAATTATTTTGATGAAAATATATTTTTATATTATGAAGAAAATATTATTTCTAGAAAATTACATAATTTGGGATATAAAATAGTTATTGATATGAGTTGTGAAATTATTCACAATCATTCAATATCTATAGATAAATCTCATTCTGCATTATCGAAATATAAAATTTTGAAAGAAAGTCAAATGTATTATCTGAATAATTACACTAATACATCTAAATTTACTAAAATGTTGATTAATTTTATATGTAAAATAATGACAAGTCATTATAGATAAAAATGATTAGAACTATAATTATGATATAATAACAAATACGGAGGAATTATATGTACGCAATAAAAGTTGAAAATATGACTAAACAATTTAAAATACATAGTGATAAACCAATGACTTTAAAAGAAAGATTAGTATCATTAAGAAATAATAAAGTTGTAAAAAGAACGGTTTTAGAAAATATAAATCTTGAAATAAAAAAAGGTGAAACTGTTGCTTTAATAGGGACTAATGGTTCCGGGAAAAGTACTTTATTAAAATTAATGACTAAAATAATTTATCCAAATAAAGGTAAAATTACAACAAAAGGAAAACTAACTTCTTTATTGGAATTAGGAGCTGGATTTCATCCTGATTTTACAGGACGTGAAAATATTTTCTTTAATGCATCAATATTTGGTTTGACTGCTAAAGAAATTGATGTGAGAGTTCCTGAAATAATTAAATTTTCAGAATTAGAAAATTTCATTGATACTCCAGTTAGGACATATTCATCTGGTATGTATATGCGTCTTGCATTTAGTGTTGCAATAAATGTTGATGCTGAGATTTTGTTAATAGATGAAATTCTTGCTGTTGGTGATCAACATTTTCAAGAGAAATGTTTTAATAAGTTACATGAATTAAAGGAAAGTGGAAAAACAATTGTAATTGTAAGCCATAGTTTAGAAGCGGTTAAAGATTTATGTGATAGAGCTATTTGGATCTATGAAGGAAAAGTAAGAATGGATGGCAAAACAGATGAAGTAATAGAAGAATATTTAAAGGTATGTCAGTAGGTGATTAAATGTTGTTAAAAAATTTGTATGAATATAGAGAGTTATTGAAAAGTAATGTAAAAAAAGAAATTAGAGGTAAATATAAAGGGTCAGTTCTTGGTGTATTATGGTCATTTATCAATCCGTTATTACAGGTTTTAGTATATGCAATTGTATTTCCTTATATAATGAGAATTCAAACAGATAATTATTTAATTTTTCTTATTATTGGTATTATACCATGGACTTTTTTTACAACAGTTATTAATCAAGGAATGATTACTGTTAGAATAAATAGTGGAATAATAAAAAAAGTATATTTTCCAAGAGAAATATTACCTATTTCTGTTGCTACCAGTGGTTTGGTTAATTTCCTTATAAGTTGTATTATTATTTTATTGTTTTGTATATTTGGTGGAGTTGGTATATCTTGGCATTTAATATTTTTGCCATTAATTATGCTTATTGAATATATATTTAGTTTAGGTTTGGTGTTAGGATTAAGTGCAATAAATATATATATAAAAGATACTGAATATATAGTTCAATTTATATTAAATATGTTATTTTATGCAACACCTATTTTATATCAATCAAGTCTTTTCCCTTCAAAGATTAGATGGGTATTGGAAATTAACCCTTTAACTCAAATGGTTGAAGCTTATAGAGATATATTTTTATATCATCAAATTCCTGGGTTTGGAAACATTGTTTATATATTAATTATATCATTAGTAGTATTCTTTATAGGTTTATGTATTTTTAGAAAACTTGAAAAAGGGTTTGCGGAAGAGGTATAACATGAAAAAAATTAAAGAGATTGTTTCTACAGAAGCCAAAATATTAGAACAAAAAAAAGATGAAATATATAATATAGAAAGATGTAAAATATTTGGATTTATGAGACCTAGACTGTTCTTTGATGGTAACTTTTCTAATGATATAAATATTAAAATTTATACTAAGGGAAAAGTTTTATTTGATAAAGATTATAGTTATAAAACAAAAAAAGTAGCTATTATTCAAAATTTATCTTTATTCAGTTCTAAAATTTATATAGATATTTTAAATAAAAAGAAAAAAGCAATTATTATAAGATATGTTATTAATAATTCTGTTTTTGTTAAATTTATTAACAAAGTACATACAATACTTAAATTAATTTATAAAGCGTTAAGAGTTTTATGGAAAAAACATCATTTTATGGTTCCTCCTAAAATGTGGGGATTTTATTTTAGAAAATTAAAAGAAAAAATACAGTTTGAGGAATCTAGTATAGTTTTTTTGGATCCTTTTGTTTCAAATGAATATAATGAATGGTTATTAAAACATGAAGTAATTGATGAAGTAAGAAAGCAAAAATATAATCCGTTAATATCAATTGTAGTACCAGTTTATAATGTTCCTATTAAGTATTTAGAAGAATGTATTGATTCTGTTTTAAATCAAAATTATTCAAATTGGGAATTGTGTTTAGTTGATGATTGTTCTACTAATGAAGATATAAAACCAACTTTAGAAAAATATGAAAAAATGGATAAAAGAATTAAAGTTCATTATAGAAAAGAAAATGGAAGAATAGCTGAGGCAACTAATACTGGTTTTAAAATGGCTAAAGGTGAATTTATTGGTTTGTTAGATAATGATGATGTTTTAACTGTTGATGCTTTATACGAAGTAGTAAAAGTTCTAAATAGTAATAGAAAAGTTGATTTTATTTATTCTGATGAAGATAAATTAAATTTAAAATATGAGAGATGTGAACCATATTTTAAAAGTGATTGGTCACCTGATACATTTATGAGTAATAATTATTTATGTCATTTTTCTGTGTTTAGAAAATCATTACTTGATAAAGTTGGTGGTGAAAGAAGCGAATATGATGGAGCACAAGATTTTGATTTATTTTTGAGATTAACAGAAGAAGCTAAAGAAATTTGCCATATAAGTAAAATCTTATATCATTGGAGAATTATTCCAGGGTCAACTTCTGATTGTATTAGTGCAAAAAGTTATGCTGTAGAAGCAGGAAGAAAAGCAGTAGAATCTGCATTAAAAAGAAGAAAAATTATAGGTACTGTTGACAGTAATGGGGATGGAACATACATAGTAAATTATAAGATTAAAAATCCTTTAGTATCTATTATAATTCCAACTAAAGATTATGCTGATACATTAGAGATTTGTTTAAATTCTATTTATAAAAAAAGTACATATAAGAATTTCGAAATTATTGTTGTTGATAATAATAGCAAAGAACAAAAAACATTTGATTTGTTTGAAAAATATAAAAATGAACATAACAATTTTAAAGTAATAAGATTAGAATGTGATTTTAACTATTCTTATTTAAATAATGAAGCAGTGAAAGTTTCTAAAGGAGATTATATTTTATTATTAAATAATGATACTGAGATTATAACAGAGGATTGGCTTGAAAAAATGATTGGTTATGCACAACTGGATCATGTTGGTACAGTTGGAGTTAAATTATATTATCCAGATAACACTATTCAACATGGTGGTACTGTTTTAGGAATTAATGGGGTTGCTTCACATGCTTATGTAGGTTATTCAAGAGATTTTGGTGGCTATTTTGGAAAGTTAAAAGCTCCTTGTAATTATGCTGCTAATACAGCGGCTTGTTTAATGATTTCTAAGAAAAAATTTACTGAGGTTAATGGCTTAGATGAAAAATTAAAAGTAAATTATAATGATGTTGACTTTAATATTAAATTATTGGATAAAGGATATTATAATGTATTTTTACCTAATGTGGAATTATATCATTTTGAGTCAAAATCTAGAGGTTTAGATATTGATAAGAAAAAATATAATCAAACTTTAGAAGAAATAAAATATATTCAAAACAAATGGGATAAATTTTTAAAAAACGATCCATTTTATAATAAAAATTATAGTAGAAATTCAGTTTATAAACTAGAAAAATAGGTGGTAATATGAAAAAGGTAAATATATATAATAATTGTAAAAAACTTGATATAAATAATCCTTTAAAAGTATCTGTTATTATACCTAACTATAATTATGAAAATTTTATAATTGAAAGAATTGATTCAATTTTACTTCAGACATATCCTATTTATGAATTAATAATTTTAGATGATAAATCTACTGATAATAGTGTAAAAGTTATAGAAGAAAAGATTAAAACAATTAAAGATATTAAAGTAAAATTTATTAAGAACGATGTAAATAGTGGAATGGTCTTTTCTCAATGGCAAAAAGGGTTAAAAAATATTACTGGAGATTATTTTTGGATAGCAGAAGCTGATGATTCCTGTGATAATAAGTTTTTAGAAAAATTAATAAAACCGTTTGTTGAAAATGAGGATTTGGTATTATCTTATTCCGAATCAATGAAAATCAATGAAAATAATGAAATAATAGGAAACGATTGCAGAGACTGGGCTGATATTTTCAAAACTGGAAAATGGAACGATTCATATATTTGTTCTGGGAAAGAAGAAATCTTAAATTCACTTAGTTATAATAATTCTATTTTAAATGTTTCTAGTATTGTATGGAAATATAATAAGAAACTATTTGATATATTTGAAGAGGCAAAAGAATATAAAGTTGCGGGAGATTGGTATATATATGTTAAAGTTTTAAAAAATGGTGGTATTGCTTATAATAGTGAATCATTAAACTATTTTAGAAAACATTCGAAATCTGTTTCAACTATAATAAAGAAAAATATAGAGTATAAGGAAGTGCTAATGATTCAAGATTATATAAAGAATAATTATAATTTGAGTAAAGATATTTTAGAAAAACAAATATTAAGGAGAAAACTAATGGGATTTTGTGAGAATAAAAAAAATGTCAATAAAAAGGGAAACGTAGCATGGGTTATTCCTGGTTTATTAAAAGGATCTGGTGGTCATAGGACAATTATTCAAAATATAAATGCTCTAATAAAGGATGGATATCAATGTGATATTTATGTAGAGGATTATGAAAATCTATATCCTATTGAATTAGCCAAAAAAATTAATGAATTTTATGGAAATTGTGATGCTGATGTTTATAGTGGATGGCAACTAACAAAAAAATATGATGTCTGTGTAGCAACAGCTTTTAATACAGTGGAAACAGTGATGAAAGCTGATTGTGATAAAAGAGTATATTTTGTACAAGATTATGAACCTTATTTTTTCTCAATGGGAGATTATTATATACAAGCTGAAAACTCTTATAAAAATGATATTAATGTTATTACAATAGGAAAATGGTTAAGCGCTAAGATGAGTAATGAGTATAATTTAAAATCAAATTATTTTAATTTTTGTGCAGATTTAAATATATATAAACAAATAAAAAGCATAACAAAAGAAAATGCAATTTGCTATATTTTTCAACCAAATAAACCGAGAAGATGCGACTCTATTGGATTAAAAGCGTTACAAATAGTAAAAAAAATTAAACCTGATATAAAAATATATTTATATGGATCTGAAAAATGTGACGTAAATAATTTAGAAGTAGAGCATTTAGGTATTATTCCTATAGAAAAATGTAATGAACTATATAATAAATGTAAAGTAGGGTTATGTTTAAGTGCTTCTAATCCATCAAGAATTCCATTTGAAATGATGGCGGCTGGATTACCAGTTGTTGAAATGTATAGGGAGAATAATCTTTATGATTTTCCAAATGATGGTTGTTTGCTTGCGGATTCTAAACCAGAAGCAATTGCGGCTGCAATAATAAAAATATTAGATGATACTAAATTGCAAAAACAATTATCTAAAAATGGAATAAAATTTATGAAAGATTATCCTTTGGAAAAAGGATATGAACAATTTTTAGAAAATTTTAATGAAATAGTTTTTAATAAAAAAATAAAAGTATCTAAAATTGAAAAAGCATATACAAAAGATATAGAATTAAGTACAAAAGAAACAGAGATTATATCCAAAAATATAAATAGCGTAGTAACTTTTACGAAGCCAAAAGAAGTTTTGTTAAAACAATCTATTATAAGAAAAATTTTCAGAAAACTAAGAAGATTTTTAAGAAAAATCAAAAGAAAAATATTTAAATGAGGTATATTATGAAAAAATATATAAATAAAAAAAATATTATACTAATATTATTATTTTTCGTTTCTTTTATCTTGCTTTTATGTAGTGTGTTATTTCATTTTAGTGTACCATCTGAAGTTCCATATAATGATAGCGATGCAGTAGAGTTTTCTGTTGAAGAAAATACTATTATTACTCAGTATTATAAATCTAATGTTGATAATTTAGAATCAATAAAACTTCATTATAATAAAATAGATGTTGAAAATAATAAAGTGTTTATAAGTATTTATGATTATAATGATAATTTAATATATTATAATGATATAAATAATGGTCAAAAATTTGATGGAATGTATTTGAATTTAAAATTTGACAAAGTTAAGAATAGTTTAAATAAGAAATTTAAACTTAAAATTAATATTGAGAATATAAACAATGATGAACTTATACTTTATAGATTAAACAAGAAAGTAGATAATATTAGTTTGAACATAAATAATAGAGAAGAAACAGGTTTGATTACTTTTACAGAATATGGATATAGTGTTACAAGTTTTTATAAATTAGTTTTTTTGTCATTAATGGTAATTATTGTTTTTATATTTATAAGAATTAACTTTTTTAATAATAAAAATTTCAAAAATAAATTATTAAAAAATAATTTATTATTTATAATGGAAACTATTACTACAATATGTACTTACATTTCTTTAATAAGTATTTTATATTCTTCTAGGTATTATGGCAGTATTCCTATTTTGTCTTTTTTAATACTATGTCTATTTGGATTTGTGTTAATATCAATTTTTGCTCTATTTTTAGGAGAAAAAAGTTTGAAGCCTGAACAAATATTTTTGCTTATAGGTATTCCAATAGGATTAATTTATTTGATTTTAATTCCTTTATTGAATGCTCCTGATGAATTATACCATTACAAAATATCATATGCTTTGGCTACAGGACAAACTTTTCATAATGAAATACTTATTCCAAAAATTGTAAATAATAGTTTTAATTATAGGAATGTGCATGATTTTTTATTTAATGCTACTAATGAATTTATTATGGAAAAAAGGGGAATGTATAATCCTCTGTTATACTTGTTTTCTGCAACAGGTATATTATTGGGAAATATATTCAAATTATCACCAATTATAGGAGGATATTTCGGTTCTTTTTGTAACTTGTTATTATTTTATATAATTGGTTATTATATAATAAAAAAGATTCCTTTAGGAAAAATAGTGATGATAGTATATTTATTAAATCCTATGTTTTTGCAACAAGCTGCTTCTTTTTCTGCTGATGCTGCAATTAATATATTTAGTATGCTTTTTATATCTTATGTATTATATTTAAAATTTGAAAAGGAAAATATAGATCATAAAGACTTTTCAATCTTATCAGTATCTTATTTATTTGTTTTAATAGGTAAATATGCTTATTTTCCATTAATAATTTTACTTTTATTTATTAAAGACAAATTAATTAATTATATTAAAAATAACAAGAAAACAGTTGTTTTATTTATTATTCTGATATTAGCAATATTTGGAGGCTGGTTTATATATAATAAAGTTAATAGTAGCTCTGAAATTATAAATAATACTATAAATTCAATTCCTGTCAATGAAGAAACAAAGTTACATTTTTTGATTAATAATCCATTTAATTATATAAAAATTTTATTTAATACAATTACAGTTAAATCAGAATTTTATTTATTTTCTTTTTTAGGATATAGATTGGGCGCTTTAAATGTAACTATAAATACATTATATATAGTTATATATTTTATTATATTATTATTATCAATATTCTTAGAAAAAAATAAATATGAATTAAGCAAAACAAATAAAATTATTACTATTGTTGTATTTGCAATTATATTTAATATTATTTTATTGGGACTATATTTAGGATGGGGGATTATTACTGATACAATTATTGAAGGTGTTCAAGGTAGATATTTTATTCCTATTAATATTTTACTTTTATTAATATTTGCTAGTAAAAAGAATAATATAAAGATGAATAATCCTTATATGTTAGTTTCTTTATCTTTGTTGTTATGTCATTTATTAATATCAACAAATATAATTAACTTTTTTATTTAATAAAATTAGTATTATAACAAATACTAATTTTTTCATGTTTGTAAAATTTTGATATATATATTATAATTATATAAGAAGGATTGATGTAAAAATGAAAAAAGTAAAAGTATTATTGATAATACCAGCATATAACGAGGAAAAAAATATAATTAATACATGTAAAGAAATAAAAAACTATAATAAGAAAACTCAGTTTAAAGTTGATTTTATTGTAATAAATGATGGTTCAACGGACAATACTTTAGATGTATTAAAGAAAAATAAACTACCATATATTAGTTTGATTGAAAATTTGGGTATTGGAGGAGCTGTTCAAACTGGTTATAAATATGCTCTAGAAAATGACTATGATATTGCAATACAATTTGATGGCGATGGACAGCATGATGTTAATTATATCGAAAACTTATTAATACCTATATTAAATAAAGAAGCAGATATGGTTATTGGTTCAAGATTCATGAAAGAGAAAGAAAGTAGTTTTAAACCAGATTTTAAGCATATGTTAGGAATTAATATTATATCAGAAACTATCAAAATTAAGACTAAGATGAAGATTTATGATACTACAAGTGGATTTAGAGCGGTAGATAAACAGATTATAAAAAGATTTGCCAAAAACTATCCACAAGAATATCCTGAACCAATATCAACTGTAGACGTAATTAAACATGGATATAAAATAAAAGAAGTTGGTGTTTCAATGAACGAAAGGCAAGAAGGAAAGAGTTCTATTCATTCGTGGAAACAAATTTATTACATGTTTAATGTTGTCTTATCAATATTAATGATGGGAGGTAATTATGATGAATAATACATTGAGGATTATATTATCTGTTTTTTGTTTTATATGGATAGTATGTCTTCTTCATTTGATAAGAAAAAATAAGCTTCCTATAAAATATTCCTTAATTTGGTTTTTTCCAATTATTATAATTTTACTATTAATCATATTTCCAAAAGTAATTGTTTTCTTTTCTAAAATATTAGGAATTGTATCTAGTAATAATATGATTATAGGAATTATTTTAACTTTATTATTATTAATAACTTTGTTATTAACCTTAATTATTGCAAATCTTAAAAGAAAAATAAATTTACTTATTCAAGAAGTATCAATTTTAAAGGATAAAAAATGAAAACAATAGCAATATTTTCTGCTTATATATTACCACATTTAGGTGGAATTGAAAGGTATATAGATAATTTAAGCAAGCAGTTGGTGAAAAAAAGTATAAATACCATCATTGTAACTACAAATTATAATGACGAGAGTGATTTTGAGGAAAGAGACAATATAAAAATTTTTAGAATACCTATTTTTAATAGTTTTAAAAATAGATATCCAATACCTAAGTACAATAAAGAACAAAGAGATATTATTTCAAAATTAAATGCTTACCAAATAGATGCTATTATAGTTAACACGAGATTTCATTTGACATCTCATATTGGTGCGGATTATGGTAAAAAGAATAATATACCTGTATATTTGATTGAACATGGTTCTAATTATGTTACTTTAGACAATAAGTTTATAGACTTTTTTGCAAATAGGTATGAGGATTTTCTTACTTGGAAAATAAAAAGAAAAATAAAAGGTTTTTATGGAGTTTCGAAAGCATGTAGTGTTTGGTTAAAACATTTTAATATTAATAGTAGTGGTATATGGTATAATTCTATAGATTGTAGTCAAAGTGTTCCTTCTAGAAAATTTCATAAAAAAATAAATTTTTTATATGCTGGTAGATTGATAAAACAAAAAGGGGTTAAAAATATTTTAGATGCTTTTACTAATTTAGAGAAAAAATACAGTAATATTCACTTATATATTGCGGGTGATGGTCCAGAATTAGAGGATTATAAATCAATCTATAATAGTGCAAATATTGAGTTTTTAGGTAAATTAGATTATCAACACTTACTTAAATATTATGCAAAGACAGATGTTTTTTTATATCCACCATTATGGCCAGAGGGACTACCAACATCAATTCTTGAAGCTGGATTAATGAAATGTATGGTTATTGGCACATCTCAGGGGGGAATTAAAGAGATTATTAGTAATAACAAAAATGGAATTATAGTAAAAGAAAACTCAAAAGATTTATATAGAGCTATGGAGAAAACATTAAATAATCCGTTATTAATGAAAAAATATTCTAAACAATTGAATTTAACCATAAAGACAAAATTTAATTGGGAAACGACAACAGAAAAAATAATTAAAGATATGGGTATTAATACAAAGGTATGAAGTAGGTGATAATTTGAGAGTAAAAAAATCATTTTTTAATGCTATTTCAAATTCATTAATATTAATAATAAGATCAATTCTTTTATTTTTAGTTAGAATTGTATTTGTTAGAACACTAGGAAAGGTGTATTTGGGAGTAGATAGTTTATTTACTAATATTTTATTGGTACTTTCAATTACTGATTCTGGAATTAGTACTGCTATTAATTTCAGTTTATATAAACCTTTGGCGGAACATGATAATCAAAAAATAAGTTTTTTAATGACTTTTTATAAAAAAATGTATAGAAATTTAGGAATAATTGTATTAGTTATTGGATTAGCATTTATTCCATTATTAAAGTTTGTTATAACAGAAAATATAGAATATATATATATATATTATTTGATTTATTTATTAACAACAGTTATGAGTTATTTTATTTCTTACAAAGATTCATTATTAATTGCAGATCAAAATTTGTATAAATCAAGTGCTATTGTTGGTACAACCTATATTATAATGTATTTGTTAAGAATAGTTTTTTTAATTATATTGCCAAATTTTTTAATATTTACATTAATACAATTAATTATGATGTTTGTTCAAAGAATTTTAGTAAACAAGTATATAACAAATAAATATAAAAATATAGATTTTAATGAAAAAAAAGGAATATCTAAACAAGAACAGCGGACAATCTTTAAAAATGTTAAATCTATGTTTTTAAATAAATTAGGATATTTTTTGGTGAATGGTACAGATAATATTATTATTTCAGCTATACCATCTTTAGGTTTGGGAACAGTTGCTGTTTATACTAATTATTATTCAATAATTAGTATGGTTGATAGTATTATAAGTAGGGGATTATCAGGAATAACTTCAAGTTTTGGTGATTTGGCGGTAAACGAATCCAAAAAAGTTCAAGAAGATGTGTTTAATATTATATCTTTTATATCTTTTTGTATATATGGTTTATTCAGTGTAGGCTTCTTGTTTTTAATAACTGATTTTATAAAAATATGTTTTGGAAATTCTTATAAATTAGAAAAACCTTTAACTGTTATCATTTGTATAAATTTTTATATTATAGGTATATTAAAAACTTTGGACATAATTAAGGAAGCAACAGGTAATTATATACAAGATAGATATGCTAATTTAATACAAGCTATTATCAATATAATATTATCAATTGTTTTAGGAAAAAAGATTGGCTTACTAGGAATTGTTATTGCAACATTAATAAGCTATATTGCAGTACCATTATGGAATAAGCCATATATAGCATTTAAATATATATTTCAAAAGCAACCCTTTAAATATTTGGTTAAACAATTAAAATATATTCTATCTTTAATAATTATAGGTTTTATTTGTTGTTTTGTAATAAGGGGTATAGATATTAATAACATATTTTTAGAATTTATTTTAAAAATAATAATTATAACTATAATATATATATTATGTATAAGTTTAATTTATTGGAAAACAGACGAATATAAATATTTAGTTAATACTATAAAAAAAATAGTAAAAAAGAATTAGTTTACTATTTTTTTCTTTAAATCATAAATTTTTCTATTTAATATAGAAAAAGGATTTATATATAAAAATATAACATTTTTTGAAATTTTTTTTAGTTTTTTAACACTTTTGATAATTGTTTACAAATTGTATTTAAATCATTAATAATTTTGATTTCAGCTTTTTTATCTGTTTTTATATTTTTATTAAATCTATATCTTAATTTTTGAACTTTTTCAAATAAGTACAATAAAATATATGTTTTATTTATTATTTGTGCTAAAATAAATTTATAAGTAAATAAAGGATTGAGTGATTTTATGGCTGATTTTAGAAAATATGAAACAAAAGAATTAAAACAACTTCATAAAGTTGAAATAGAAATGTTAAAAGATATAAATAAGATATGTAAAAAATATAAAATAAGCTATTTTGCGTTAGATGGCACTGGTATTGGGGCTTTAAGACATAAAGGATTTATTCCATGGGATGATGATATTGATTTAAGATTTATAAGAGAAGATGCTTACAAATTTAGAGAATGTGTTGAAAAAGAAATGGGAGATAAATACTATTTTATTGATAGGAATAATTCCAAACTTCCAATTACGTTCATGAAAATGTGTAAAAAAAATACAATATTTCAAGATGATGATGCTTATTTACTAAATGAAGAGGTAGGTATATTTGTAGATATTTTTCCAATGGATTATGTATCTGATGATAAAAAGACCAGGGAAAAACAATTAGGAAAATCTTGGTATTTATTTAAACTTGGAACACTTGCTTGTATAAAATCTCCTGTAATAGCTTGTCATGGATTAAAAGAAAAATTTTATTTATTTATTTGTACAATTATGCATTATTTATTAAATATTTTAGGTTTAACGGGTAATAGATTATTTAATAAAGGGGAAAAAATTGTAGATAGAAATAAAAAGACAAATACAATTGCTTCTTTAAATACAGTTAAAAAGAATACAAGTATTTTTGATATCAATGATATATTTCCTGTGAGAAAAGTACCTTTTGAAGATACTTATGTATATGTTCCTAAAAATGCTGAAAAATTATTGAATGAATACTTTGGAGATTTTATGAAATTGCCTCCAGAAAGAGATAGGCATAATCACTTTCCAAGGAAACTAATATTTGATACAAGAAAGGTGGATATAAATGAAAAAAATGATTAATTTTACAGTGGGTCCTGTTCAATCAAGTGAATTGGTAAATAATATTGGTAGTGAACAAGTTCCTTATTTTAGAACAGAAGAGTTTTCAAATTTAATGCTTGAAAATGAACGATTAATGAAAAAATTTGTTAAATCTGAAGAAGATGCGAGAGTTGTTTTTATTACTGGATCTGGTACTGCTTCAATGGAAGCAACAGTAATAAATACACTAAATGAAAATGATAGAGCTTTGATTGTTAATGGTGGAAGTTTTGGCGCTAGATTTGTTGAATTATGTAGAATTCATAATATTCCTTATGATGATATTAAACTAGATTTAGGTTGCCCATTGACTAAAGAAATATTAAGCAATTATGATGGGAAAAAATATACGGCTTTTTTAGTTAATTTAGATGAAACTTCAACGGGAGTATTATATGATTTAGATATTATTAGCGAATTTTGTCAGAAAAATAATATATTCTTAATAGTAGATGCAATTAGCGCATTTCTTGCTGATGAAATTAATATGGCTGATAAAAAAATAGATGTTTTAATAACTGGATCACAGAAAGCACTCGCTTGTCCTCCTGGTATTTCTATTATTGTTTTATCGAATAATGCTTTAGATAGAGTTAGTAGAATTGATTCTAAGAGTATGTATTTTGATTTGAAGAGTGCATTGAAAAATGGAGAAAGAGGACAAACTCCATTTACACCAGCTGTTGGAATATTAAGACAAATAAATGCAAGATTAAATGATATAGATCAAAATGGTGGAGTAGATAAGGAAGTAGAAAAAACTCATGAGCTAGCATTATATTTTAGAGAAAAAATAAAAAATTTGCCACTAAAAATGGTAACAGTTTCACCGACAAATGCAGTTACAAGTTTATATTCTTTGAATAATAGAGCCTATGATACATTTTTGTATTTGAAAGATAATTGTAATATTTGGATTTGTCCTAATGGAGGAGACCTAAAAGATAAAGTATTTAGAGTTGGACATATAGGATGTTTAACTAAGAAACATTATGATTATCTAATAGAAAAATTAAATGAATTAAATAATAAAGGATTGTTATAATATGAAAAAAGTAATTACATACGGCACATATGATTTATTGCATCATGGTCATATAAGATTATTAGAAAGAGCAAAGCAATTGGGTGATTATTTGATAGTTGGAGTTACATCTGAAGATTTTGATAAAAAAAGAGGTAAAATTAATGTACAACAATCATTAATGGAGCGTGTTAAAGCAGTAAAAGAAACGGGATTAGCAGATGAAATAATTATTGAAGAATACGAAGGACAAAAAATAGATGATATAATTAAGTACGGAATTGATGTATTTACAGTGGGTTCTGATTGGAAAGGATATTTTGATTATTTAAGCGAATATTGTGAAGTGATTTATTTAGATAGAACAAAAGGTATTTCAAGCACTGAACTTAGGAGTTCTGTTAAGCCTTTAAGCATAGGAGCCTTAGGATATTCATCTTTAATAAAAAAGATCATAAAAGAAATATCTTATGTTAATGGAGTTGAGATTACTCATATCTTATCAAATGATAAATCTCTTAAAAAGAATTTAAAAGGAAATATAAAATTTTCTAAAACGTATGGTGATTTGCTAAAAAGTGTTGATGCTGTATATGTCGCAGAAAATCCCAAAAATCATTATGAGATAATTAAAAAAGCTTTATTAAATAAAAAACATGTTTTATATGAATCTCCATTAGTTTTATCAAGAAAAGAATGTGATGAACTATTTACTATAGCCAAAAAAAATAATCTAGTACTTATGGAAGCAATTAAAACATTATATTCTCAGGCTTATAACAGATTAATATTGCTTGCTAAATCAGGAACTATTGGAAAAGTTGTTTCGGTAGACGTGACTTGTACAAGTTTAAAACAATTAAATGAAATAGGTTATGAAAATATAACTGATTATCAAAATAGTATTTGTGCTTGGGGTCCTATAGCACTTCTTCCTATATTACATTTATTAGGAACAAACTACGAATCTAAAAAAATTGAGTCATTTTATTTGGATAAAAATTCAGATTTTGATTTATTTACAAAAATTAATTTTTCTTATGAAAAAGCAGTAGCATCAATAAAAGTAGGTAAGGGTGTTAAATCAGAAGGAGAATTAATAATATCGGGAACAAAGGGATATATATACGTTCCTTCTCCATGGTGGAAAACTGATTATTTTGAAATAAGATATGAAGATCAAAATGATACTAAAAGATATTTTTATAATCTTGATGGTGAAGGTATTAGAAATGAATTAGTTACTTTTAGTAAGACTATTAAAAGTGGGCAACCTAATTATTTAATAGATAATAAAATATCTAAAGCAATTGTTTCTGTTATTGAAGATTGTTATAGAAATAAAGATAAAAAAGAATTGTAGGAGAACTTATGAAAGAAAACAAGAAAAAAGAATTATCTAAAGAACAATTTAGAAAGATGCAATTAGTACAATTAGATATGTTGGTTGATTTTGATAGAGTATGTCGTAAAAATAAAATTAATTATGTAATATTTGGTGGTACTATGCTTGGTGCTATTCGTCATAAGGGGTATATACCATGGGATGATGATGCGGATATTGCAATGTTGAGAGAAGATTATGAAAAATTTAAAAAACATATGAATGAATTAGATTCTAATATTTGTTATTTTCAGGATAATACAACTGATCCATATTATAGATGGGGATATGGTAAATTGAGAAGAACTGGTACAAAATACGTAAGAGTAGGACAGGAACACTTAAAATCTAAAAATGGGATATTTATAGATGTTTTTCCTATGGATGATATCCCTAAAAGTATATTTTTTCAAATTATTCAAGATGTTAAATGTTTTTGCTTAAGAAAAATATTATGGTCTGAAGTTGCAAAAGTAAATTCTAAAGGTTTTATGAAATTGTTTTATAATTTATTATCAAAAATACGTACAGAAAAAGTATATAGAATAGTTAGTAAAATGACTTCTAAAAGTAGTAATTTAAGCCCTAATAGAGTAAGAACACTTCTATTTCCTGCAACAGGTACTTTATATAAAAAGAACCCTTTAAAGGAAAGATATGGAATGCCTAAAGAGTGGTTTATTGAAAGAAAACAGTATAATTTTGAAAATGTAAAATTATATGGAACAAAAGATTATGATACAATTTTAAAATATATTTATGGAGATTATATGAAACTTCCTGATGAAGATAAGAGGGAGCCACATTCTCCATTTTCAGAAATATCATTTCCTAAAAATTATAGAGGTGGAAAAAATGATAAAAAAAATAACTAAAGAATCAAATGAATTAGTAGATTATATAGGTGATAATTATTCTAAGTGTTTATATTTATATTTAGATTATGTTAAGTATGGATTGACGAATGAAAACATTAATTTTTGGACTCAATATAATAAAAATGATGAAATTATTTCTATAATATTAATGTATTATAATGGTATGCATATTTATTCTAAAAATAAAGATATAAAGTATGATGAAATAGTTGATTTGATAAATGAACAAAAACCTTCTGTAATATGTGCAGAGAAATTTATTATTAAAAATTTAAGTCCATTGTTTAAAGATTATGAAGTAGAATACGGGAATGTGAGAGAATTAAATAAAATAGACATTTCATTTGATAGTAACGAGGTAATAATAGATATTTCTCAAAATGATTTAGAAAATATTACTAAATTAATATTGAGCGATGAAATGGGAAATGGATATACTTATGATAATTTATTAGAACAAATAATAACTAGAAGAAAAGAAAAATATGGAAGAAATTATATTTTAAAAAGTGATGGTATTATAGTGGCACATGCTGGTACTGGTGCAGAAGATGATAAAGTAGCTATTGTGAATTATGTAATTACTAAAAAAGAATATAGAGGGAAGGGTTACGCTAAAAAATTAGTTGGGAAATTATGTTTTGATTTAATAAATGAAGGAAAACGTATTTTTTTAATTAATTATTCGCAAGAATCAACTATTTTATATGATAAACTAGGATTTATGGCAGTTGAAGAGATAGGAAAACTAAATAAAGTAAATAAATAATATATATACAAATATTCAGGATGTTTATATGAAAAAATGTAATATATTATTATCGTTTATATATAATTTAAATTGTGATTTTGGGTTTGATAATTAATAAAAAAAATAGTAAAATATATATTGTGTAAAATTAGGTGATATTATGAAACGAACTCATATAAAAATATTATTATTTATTTTATTTATATCAGCGTTATTTTTTTCAACTAACTATAAAGTTAGCGCAATTAATGATGTTAGTGTAAGTTATAGTACGCATATACAAAATATCGGATGGCAAAATTATAGAAGAGATGGTGCTACAAGTGGAACAAGTGGGAAGTCTCTTAGGTTGGAAGGAATTAAGATAGTTTTATCTAATTCATTATATACAGGAGGCATAGAATACAAAACTCATATACAAAATATTGGATGGGAAAATTCTTGGAAAAATGATGGAAAAATGGCTGGTACTAGTGGAAAGTCTCTTAGACTTGAAGCAATAAAAATAAAATTATATGGTAAAATATCTGATTATTATGATGTATATTATAGAGTGCATGTTCAAAACTTTGGATGGTTAGGCTGGGCTAAAAATGGTGAAAATGCTGGTACTGCGGGATATGCTTATAGACTAGAAGCAATTGAAATAAAATTGGTCAAAAAAGGTGAAAATCCACCAATGTCTTCATCAGATTCATATATTCAAAGGTATGTATCATATCAGACGCATATTCAAAATGTTGGATGGCAAGTAAATAAATATGATGGTGGTACTAGTGGAACAAGTGAAAAATCATTAAGATTGGAAGCAATAAAAATAAAGTTATCAAATCAAGAATATTCTGGAAATATAGAATATCAAACTCATATTCAAAACATTGGATGGGAATCATCTTGGAAAAAAAATGGTGAAATGAGTGGAACAAGTGGAAAATCATTAAGATTGGAAGCAATAAGAATAAAACTAACAGGGGAAATGTCTGAATATTATGATGTATATTATAGGGTACATGCTCAAAACTTTGGATGGCTTGGATGGGCTAAAAATGGAGACCCTGCTGGAACTCAAAGTTATGCATATAGACTTGAGGCAATAGAAATTAAATTAGTAAAAAAAGGTGAAGATGGGCCTTATAGTACTATAAAGCCATTTTATAAAAAATTAATTTCATATCAAAGTTATATATCTGGTAAAGGCTATTCTTCATTTACTCAAGATGGTAAAACATCTGGAGTTATTGGTAATAGATTAGAAGGTTTTAAAATAAAAATGGTTCAGACTGATTATAAAGGATTATTGCAGTATTCTTCTTATGTAGAAAATGAAGGTTGGCAAGATTACGTAAGTGAAAATAATTTTAGTGGAACAATTGGTCAAAATAAAAAAATCGAAGCTATAAAGGTTAATTTAATCGGAGATGTTTGTAATTATTATGATTTATATTATAGAGTATTTATTTCTAATATAGGGTGGCTAAGTTGGACTTCAAATGATAAACAAACAGGTAATATTGGATTTGGAAATAGAATAGAAGCTATAGAAGTTAAGCTTGTAGAAAAGAATGAAATTGTTGAAATTGATGAAAATAATATATATAAAGAAAATGATTTAAAAGTAATGTATTCTTCATATATTCAAAACTCAACATGGCAACAAGAGGTTGAAAATGAAGAAATTAGTGGAACTACAGGTCTATCAAAAAGAATAGAAGCTATTAAAATTTCTTTAAATAAAAAGACAATTAAAGGAAATATAGAATATAGTACACACTTGTCCAATATAGGATGGACTTCTTTTGTAAAAGATGGAATTGCTTCAAATAGTACTAATAATAGAATAGAAGCTATCAAAATAAAATTAACTGGAGATATAGAACAGCATTATGATATTTATTATAGAGTACATGTATCTAATATAGGATGGATGGGTTGGACAAAAAATGGAGAACCTGCAGGTACCACTGGGGAAGCAAGAACTATCGAAGCTTATCAGATATCATTAGTAAAAAAAGGAGAAGAATTTCTTGGAGATACTACTAATTCCTATTTAGAGGCAAAGTGGATTACAGAAGCTGATGGTAATAGATATTTTTATAATATATATGGTACAAAAGTAACAGGAGACTATATTATTAATGGAAAAACATATTATTTTGGTCCAACCGGGATATATTTAGGAAATTCCAAATTAAAAGTAATAGATGTTTCTTCTTATCAAGGGAATATTGATTGGTCTAGAGTTGCTAGTAGTGGAATTTATGGAGTTATTTTAAGACTAACTACGTCTTGCAATCCTAGATACGAAGATTCTAAATTTTCAACTTATATAGAAGAAGTTAAGAAATATAATATACCATATGGTATATATGTATATAGCTACGCAACAAGTTATTCAGATGGGCAATGTTATGGAAGTTATACTAAAGATTTGATATCAAAATATAAATTAAATCCAATTTTAGGAATATATTTTGATATGGAAGAAACGATAGAAAACGGCAAGACAATAACTACTGCTCAATATACAGATGCATTTAATGGATTTAAATCATATATAAATAATGCTAAAATTTATACATATTTAAATCTAGCCAATGGTGCCATGAATACTGAATATTTAAGAAGTTATATAACTTGGATAGCTCAGTGGGATGTATCTAAAACTAGTTATACTGGAAACTATGATATGTGGCAGTATTCATCTAAAGGACAAATACCAGGTATAATTGGTAATGTAGATATGAATTATTTATATAAATAGAGGCTTTGAAAGCCTTTTTTTATATTTCTTTTGTAATTTATAAATATATGTTATAATGATATTGGAGGTTATATAATGAAAGGAATTATATTAGCTGGAGGGTCTGGAACTAGACTTTATCCAATTACAAAAGGTATTAGTAAACAATTAATGCCAATTTATGATAAACCTATGATTTATTATCCGCTTGCAACTTTAATGCAAGCAGGAATAAAGGAAATATTGGTCATTACTACTCCTGAAGATCAACCGGGTTTTAAAAGATTATTAAAGGATGGAAGTGATTTCGGGATAGAAATCAGTTATGTTGTACAACCATCACCAGATGGCCTTGCACAAGCTTTTATCTTAGGAGAAGAATTTATTGGAGATGATTCATGTGCTATGGTTCTTGGGGATAACATTTTCTTTGGTAATGGATTCGAAAAGCTTTTAGAAAACGCAAAAGAAAGTGCAGATGAAGGTAATGCTACAATATTCGGTTTCCAAGTTCATGATCCAGAAAGATTTGGAATTATGGAAATTGATAAAGATAATAATGTATTATCTGTTGAAGAAAAACCACAAAAACCAAAATCTGATTATGCTATTACAGGATTATATTTTTATCCTAAGGGAGTAACAAAAAAAGCAAAAGAAGTTAAACCTTCTGCAAGAGGTGAACTTGAAATTACTACATTAAATGATATGTACTTAAAAGATGGGGTATTAAAAGCTGAATTATTAGGAGAGGGATATACTTGGTTTGATACAGGTACTTTTGAATCTATGATGGAAGCTGCTGACTTGATTAGATCTATTGAGAAAAATAGTGGAAAAGTTATTAGTAGTCCTGAAGCTATTTCATTTAAAAAAGGATGGTTATCAAAAGAAAAAATGAAAGAAGTTGGAGAACTTCATAAAAAGAATACTTATGGGGAATATTTATTAAAACTATTAGAAAAAGAAGGTGTAAAATAATGATACAAATTAATAAGAAAGAAACAAATTTAAAAGATTGTTATGTATTAACTCCAACTGCTTATGGAGATGATAGAGGATATTTTTGCCCTTTCTTTAAACAAGAAGATTTAGAAGAATTAGGAATTAAATTTGAAGGAGTTGTACAAGCAAATCGCTCAAAAAGCTCAAAAGGAGTTGTACGTGGACTTCACTTTCAAAAAAATCCAAAATGTCAGGCTAAAATAGTTGAAGTTGTATCAGGCTCTGCAATTGATGTTGTTGTTGATATTAGAGAAGGATCTCCAACATATGGTCAATATACAACATTATTATTAAAACCGTTTTCAAAAGATGATCCAGAAAGTGGTAAACAGTTATTTGTTCCTCGTGGTTTTGCGCATGGTTTTATTAGTTTAGAAGATGATACAGTATTTCAATATTTAATTGATAATGATTATTCTAATGAACATGAAGGTGGAATTTTATGGAATGATAAAGAACTAAATATTCCTTGGGAAGAAATGTTTGAAAAATATGGTATTACGGAACCAAACTTATCTGATAAAGATCAAAAACATTTAGTACTTTCTAAAAGTCCAAAATATTTTACTTATAAGGAGAATAAATAATGAGATATTTTATAACAGGATATAAAGGACAATTAGGTTATGACTTAGCAAGAGAACTTATAAAAAGAAATGAATTGGATATAATTATTTCAGATAGAGGTAATTTAGAAGAAGGAATAAATGATAGGGCTATAGAATTAAAAAACAAGCATAATTTATCATTTTATCCTTTAGATATTACTGATAAAGAAGCAGTTGATAAATTAATTACAGAAGTTAAACCAGATGTTATATTACATTGTGCTGCATGGACTGCTGTTGATATCGCTGAAGATATGTATGATAAAGTTTATGATGTTAATGTTGTAGGTACTGAAAACTTAGTAGAAGCAGCAAGAAACAATGGTTCTAAAATTGTGTATATTTCAAGTGATTATGTATTTGATGGTACAAAGGATGGAATCTATACAGAAGAAGATGAAGTAAATCCTTTAAGCGTCTATGGAAAAACTAAATATTTAGGTGAAGAAATGACACGTAAATATGATAAACATTTCATTGTAAGAATTTCATGGGTATATGGTATTAATGGTAAAAATTTTGTTAAAACGATGTTGAATTTATCTGAAACTAAAGATGAGCTAGGTGTAGTATGTGATCAAATTGGATCTCCTACTTATACTCCTGATGTATCTAGATTACTAATCGATATGGTTCAAACTGATAAATATGGAACTTATAATGGTACAAATGAAAACTATTGTAGTTGGGCTGATTTTGCTAGAAAAATATTTGAAATAAATAATTGTAATGTTAAAGTAAATGATGTGTTAACAAAGGACTATGTTACAAATGCAACAAGACCATTAAATTCTAAATTATCAAAGGAAAAATTAGTTAAGAACGGATTTCAATTATTGCCAACTTGGGAAGATGCTTTAAATAGGTATTGTGATGAATTAATTGAAGAAAATCAAGAAGTTGGTAAAATAATTATAAAAAATAGGGAAGGAATGAAGTAATATGAAATTTTTAGTAACTGGGGGAGCAGGTTTTATAGGGAGTAATTATTTACATTATGTAGTTAATAAATATCCAGAAGATACATTTGTATGTTTGGATGCATTAACGTATGCAGGTAATTATAATAATATAAAATCTTTAGAAGGTAAACCTAATTACAAATTTGTTAAAATGGATATCCGTGATAAAGAAGGAATTTTTAAATTGTTTAAAGAAGAAAAATTTGATGTAGTAATTAATTTTGCTGCTGAAAGTCATGTGGATAATTCAATTAAAAATCCTAATATTTTCGCAGAAACAAACATTTTAGGCACTATGAATTTATTGAATGCAACAAAAATGATGAGAGACGAAGAAGGTTATGAAATAGTAAGATATCATCAAGTATCCACTGATGAAGTTTATGGAGATTTACCACTTGATAGACCAGATTTATTATTTACAGAAAATACTCCTATTCATACATCTAGTCCTTACTCATCAAGTAAGGCAAGCGCAGATTTATTTGTTTTAGCGTATGCAAGAACATTTAAATTACCTGTAACTATATCTAGATGTTCTAATAATTATGGACCATATCAATTTCCAGAAAAATTAATTCCAGTTGTTATTTCAAAAGCTTTAAAAGATGAACCAATTCCTGTTTATGGAAAAGGTGAAAATGTTCGTGATTGGATTCATGTGCATGATCATAATGTTGGAGTTGATTTAATAGTCAGAAATGGACGTGTTGGAGAAGTTTATAATTTAGGAGGACATTCTGAAAAAACTAACTTAGAAGTAGTAAAAACTATTTTAAAACAAATGGGGAAACCGGAAAGTTTAATTACATATGTAACTGATAGACCGGGACATGATTTAAGATATGCCATTGATTCTACTAAATCTGAAAATGAATTAGGCTGGGATAGAACATATACATTTGAAACAGGTATGAAGGAAACTATAGATTGGTATTTAAATAATACTGAATGGATTGATGATATTAAGTCAGGTGCATACAAAGATAGTTATAAAGAAAATTAATAATAATTAGAAAAGCAAACAAATTATAGTTTGTTTTTTGTTTTTTTTGTCGAAAAATGTATTGTCAAAAAGTAAAATTATGATATACTAAATTTAGTAGTTAAAAAACTATAATTATTATATATTAGGAGGGTTTATGGAAAAGAAAAAAACAAATAGCAAAAAAACTACTTCAAAGATTGATACAAGCAAAAAAGTAGTTGATTCTGTAGAAAAAGATGATAATCTAAAAAAGATTATTGCCGCAATTGTAGTAATTGCATTATTATTGATTGCTTTAATTTCATTTAAAGCATGTTCTAAAGAAGAAGAACAACCTAAAAAAGATGAAGAGATAATAGAAAAGGAAGAAGTTGTTGAAGAAACAACAGAACCAGAAGATACTTCATCTTATATACCAACTGCAGTAGTTAATGTAGTAGAAAATAAAACAACTACATCTGCAGCAGCAGTTGTTTCTCAACCAGTTGAGAAGAAAAATTTAGTTATTCGTATAAAATTACCAGGAAATTTAGTGGCTGATGGAACTGAAAAAGCTTCAGAAATAGTTTTTGAAGATGAAGAAGGTAACGAAGTTGAAATAACTGATTATACAGTAGTTTATACTAATGAAGATGGTACTGAATTAGAAGGTGCTCCAACTGAAATTGGAATATATACAGTAACTGTTACATTTGGAGGTAATGATGAGTATGAAGCAAATACTGCTACAGCAACTTTTGAAATAGTAAAAGCACCAATTGCAGTAAGCGATTATGATTCATTCGAGCTTGCTTTAGAAGAAGCTGAAGATGGTGATACAATTGTTGTTGACTCAGTAATTGAGGATGATATTACAATTGATAAATCTATTATCCTAACAGGTACAGAAGAAAGTTTTATTGCTGGTAAAGTAGTAGTAACTGCAAGTGATGTGGTTATAGATTCAGTAACTATTAAAGATATTAGTACTGGAGTAGATACAGGAAAAGGAAATGGTATAGCATTAGTTAAAGTTGAAACTACAGGTGATTTTACATTTACAAATAATACAATTGAATCTATAACTGGTAAAGCATATAATGCATTATTTATTAATGCTGAAGGTATTGTGACAATTGAAAACAACACATTCGGAGATACAGATAATAATATATATAATACAATTGAATTATCTTCTGCAACTCCATTAAAAGATGGTAGTTCAATAAGTGGAAACTATTTTGCTAACGAAGGAAATAGCCATAATCAAATAAATATTTATAACTTTGAAGATGGTGCAACTATTAATCTATCTAATAACACATTTGAATATTCTGCAAATGGCTACCGTATTGCTAATATTGGTGGAAAGACTGTTAATATAGATATGACTAATAATACATATAATACTACAGATTCTTATGTTGATTATGCTGGATTAATTTGCTTCCAACCATGGCCAGGTGAAAGTGTTGATTATTCAAATATGACTATTGATATGACTGGATTAACAAATAATAGTGGTGAAGAACAAATATATTATTATTATGATGCTACAAGACAAGATGAAATAGTTGAAGCAAATATTATTAGATAATTTAGAAGACTAGAAATAGTCTTTTTTAATTTGCTATGATATAATCAATAAAGAGGTGATACTATGAGTAAAGTTATAGTTATAGGAGGCGGTGCATCTGGTTTAGTCTCAGCTATTTATGCATCTAAAAATAATGAAGTAACAATTATAGAAAAAAATGATATATGTGGTAAAAAGATTTTAGTAACAGGTAATGGTAGGTGTAATTATTATAATGCTTTTCAAGATTTAAAGCATTATAATGAAAGTGCTAGAAATTTTTTAAAAAATGTAATCACAATAGAAAATCAGCAAGAAGTATTATCTTTCTTTGAGTCTATAGGAATTATACCTCGTATTAAGAATGGCTATTTTTATCCATATTCTAATCAGGCTTCTAGTATTAGAGAAGCTTTAGTAAAAGAAGCTAAAAATAGAAATATAAAATTTATTAATAATTTAATTGTTAAAGAAATAAAAAAAGATGATAGTTATTTTCATATTAATCCCGAAGAAGAAAATATTATATGTGATAAAGTGATTCTTGCGATGGGTTCTTATGCTGGAGTAAAAGAGAAAGATGAAGTTACAGGTTATGATATTGCTAAATCATTCGGACATAATGTAAAAAAAGTTTTACCATCTTTGGTCCAATTAAGGGGACAAGGAAACTATTTTAATAAATGGAATGGAGTAAGAACAGAAGCTAAATTAACTTTATATGAAGATGATATATTGATTAAAGAAGAACAAGGAGAAATTCAATTAACTGATTATGGTATAAGTGGAATTTGTACTTTTAATTTAAGTGGTATAGTATCGCGTGGACTTGATTTAAATAAAAAAGAATCTATAGTAATTAATTTTTTACCATTCTTAAATTTTGAAACTAGAAAAGAATATTTAAATTGGTTTGAAAATAGAAACTCATTAGTTAAAAATAGAACTATAAGTGAATTATTAGAAGGATTATTAAATTATAAATTAGTACAAGTTTTACTAAATAGCGCCCATATAAAAAGTAATTTAAAATATGATCAATTATCTAATGAAGAAAAAAACAATTTATTAACTGCACTTATTTCTTTTAAAATAAATATTATTGGAACCAATTCTTATGAAAAGGCTCAAGTTTGTAGTGGCGGTATTTCTGTTGATGAAGTAAATTATCAAACTTTTGAATCTAAAAAGTGTAAAGATTTATATATAATAGGTGAAATGTTAGATGTAGATGGTGAGTGTGGAGGATATAATTTATCTTTTGCATGGTTTAGTGGAATAATTTCGGGAAAAAGTTGTAATTAATGCCTATATTATTTATAGGAGGTTACAATGAAACAAGAACAGATATATTTAATAAGTAAACTATTTAACAATGAAACAATTAGAACTATTTGGGATAAAGAAAAAGAAAAATATTATATTAGTGTAGTTGATATAGTAGGAATTTTAACTGAAAGTTCTAATCCTAGACATTATTGGAATGTTTTAAAAGGAAGATTGAAAGAAGAAGGAAATAAAACGGTCACAAATTGTGACCGGTTGAAATTAAAAGCAGCTGATGGTAAATATCGTTTAACAGATGTTGTTGATATTGAAGGAATGTTTAGAATTATTGAGTCTATTCCCAGTAAAAATGCAGAACCAGTAAAACAATGGTTGGCACATTTAGGTAAAGAAAGAATAGATGAAACTTTTGATCCATCAATTAGTATAGAACGAGTTATAGATTTGTATAGATTAAAAGGTTATGATGAAAATTGGATTACAAAAAGAGTTAAAACTATTCAAGATAGAAAAGAATTGACCGATGTTTGGAAAGAAAATGGAATAAAAGAAAGCTCTGAATACGCAATTCTTACTAACGAAATATATAAAACTTGGTCCGGCATGACTGTTCAAGAATATAAAGAGTTTAAGGGACTAAGAAAAGAAAGTTTAAGAGATAATATGGATAATATAGAACTTATATTAACTGACTTATCTGAAGAAGCAACTAAAAGACTTGCTCAAAAACAAAAGCCTAAAGGAATAGGAGAAAATATAAAAGTTGCGCATATAGGTGGCAATGTAGCCAAAGTGGCAAAAGAAACATTAGAAGATAATTTAGGAGAACAAATTATCAGTAATACTAATAAATTAAATTATAAATATATTGAAGAAAAACATTTAGAAAATAAAAATAGGTAGTGGTAAAAGTGATAAAAATAAGACAAATAAAAATATCTATAATAGATAATATTGATTTAATAGAAAAAGTATCTAAAAAACTTAAAATAAAAAGAGAAGAAATTTCAGATTTAAAAATAGTTAAAAGATCAATTGATGCTAGAGAAAAACCAAATTTATATTATATTTATGAAGTGGATGTAAAAGTATCTAATGAAGATAAAATATTAAAAAGAAATATAAAGAATGTATCGTATACAGAAGAGATACATTATCAAATACCTAATTGTGGTAACAAAGAATTAATGAATCGCCCTATTATAGTAGGAAGTGGTCCGGCAGGTTTGTTTTCAGCTTTACTTTTAGCAGAAAAAGGTTATAATCCTTTAATTATTGAAAGAGGAGATAAAATAGAAGATAGAGTAAATAAAGTAGAAAATTTCTGGAAAACTAATAAATTAGATGAAAACTCTAATGTTCAATTTGGTGAAGGTGGTGCAGGTACTTTTTCTGATGGTAAATTAAATACTTTGGTAAAAGATAAAGAAAAAAGAGGAGAAAAAGTATTTAAAACTTTTGTTAAGCATGGTGCTGATGAAAGTATCTTATATGATAATAAGCCTCACATAGGGACTAATCTTTTAAGAAAAGTCATAACTAATTTAAGAAATGAAATTATTTTTTTAGGAGGGGAATTTAGATATAATTCAATTCTTACTGATATAATATATGAACATAATAAAGTTAAAAGTATTATCATTAATGATAAAGAAACAATTGATTGTGATGTGTTAGTTCTAGCTATTGGTCATAGTGCTAGAGATACTTTTGAAATGCTTCATAAAAATAATATTCAAATGAAGGCAAAACCATTTGCGATTGGAGTTAGAGTTCAGCATAAACAAGATATAATAAGTAAAAATCAATATGGAGACAATTACAAATTATTACCACCAGCAAGCTATAAATTAACGTATAAATCTAAAAATAATAGAGGAGTTTATTCATTTTGTATGTGCCCAGGAGGATATGTAGTTAATGCCTCAAGCGAAAATAATAAATTAGTCATAAATGGTATGAGTAATAACGAAAGAGAAAGTGAGAATGCTAATTCTGCTATTATAGTAACCGTATCTCCAGATGATTTTGGACATCATCCTTTAGATGGAATTAAATTTCAAAGAGATTTAGAAACTAAAGCTTTTAAAATAGGAAATGGAAATATTCCTACTCAAACATTAAAAGATTTTTATGAAAATAAAAAAACTACAAAGTTGGGTAGTATAAAACCAATATTTAAAGGTAATTATACTCTCACTAATTTAAATGAAATATTACCAAGTTATATATGTTCATCTTTAAAAGAAGCTTTTCCTTATTTTGAAACAAAAATAAAAGGTTTTTCAGATCCTAATACTATAATATCCGCAATAGAAAGTAGAACTTCATCTCCAATAAGAATAGAAAGAGACGAAGAATATCAAACTAACATTAAAGGAATTTATCCAACAGGAGAAGGTAGTGGTTATGCAGGAGGTATTACAACTTCAGCAATAGATGGAATAAAAGTTGCGGAACAAATAATTAAAACATATAAAAAAAACTATTTATAATATAAATTATTATCAAAAGTTTTTATAATGTTAATAATTTTATTATTTAGTTTTTTTATTTTGTTAATTGTAAACCATTTTATCTTTTTATTATTAATACTATGTTCTAATTCAAAAACTTGATTAAGATATTCCGTTAATAAATGATAACTATTATTTATTCCTGTAATATCATTAAACCATTTATCAATATCATTTATATTACCATTAATTCTTAGTGAATTAAGAGTTGATATAAAAGTTTTATTATTAAGTAAAGTTTTACAAATATATACTTCTAAATAATAAGAATTAGATAAATACTTATTATTAATTTCTCCATTTATAGAATATAAAGTATTTTGAATAGCAATATTACTTATACTATTGTAATCGATATTTTTAATTATATTAATAATATCTGTTGTTTGATTTGTATTTAAAATTTCTTCTAAAATAGAATTGTTATCTTTTTCTATTGGATTTAAATTTAAATCATAATTAATATATGAAAGTCCACATCTAAGTTTTATTATATTATCTTCTATAATTATTTCGTTATTATAAGAATTAATTGCGTGATTATATTCATGAATTAAATTATCTAATAAATTAATTAAACTTATATTTTCATAATTATTAATAACAATACGTTTTTTTGTTATTATTTTATCATTTTCCTTAACTGGAATACTTTGATAAAAAGCTAAGATTCTTTGATTGGTTTTATTACTTATAAATATTGGAACATTAGAAAAAGTATTGATAATTAATCTTTCTTTATCAAATCCATATTTTGTGATAAATGCATAAATAACTATTCCCAATAAATGTGATATATTAGATGGATAATTATATTTAATAGAAATTGTATTCGCAATATCATTATATTTATTAATTGTCTCATTTATATTATTATTCATATCTATATTTTAACACATAAAATATTTTTCTTGCATAACTTTAATAAAAAAATTAGTATAAATTTATTATTGAGTTATTTTTTATGCGAAGTATAGGATTATATATTGAAAAAGTGAAATAATATTGGGATAAATAAATTTTTCCAATTGACAGTTAGATTATTAATTATAATATGGGTTATTAGGTGTCTCATTTTTGATATCATTATGATATTAGTTGCATAGATTTTTTTTAAGATATAGAAAAATTTATACTAAAAATAAATAAAAAAAGTCTTATAAATTTCACAAAATTTACATTTTATCTTGTTATTATTATATTGGTGATTTCATGAAACGAGATCTATATTATGATAATTTAAAAGGTTTTTTAATTATTTGTGTAATATTTTGGCATACTTTAAGCAATGTTTTTGGATATTATGACAGAGATTATAGTTATTTTAAATTTGTTTTATTTTTTATGATGGTATTATTTGTATTTATTAGTGGTAAATTTGCTAAATCAAGTAGTAGAACTCCTTTGCAAAGAACTTTAAAAATATTTTTAGTATTTATCATTGCGCAAATAATAATTACTTTATATTATGGATATATTTTAAAAATAATAGATCCTACTAAAAATTTACTTTCTCCAAGATATACACTTTGGTATTTATTAACTACTGCATCTTTATATTTAACGGAATATATATTCAGAAAGTTTAGTTTTAAAAAATCATTTATAATTAGTTTAATAATATCTTTAGGTTCAGGATTTGTTAGTTTTATTACTAATAACTTATCTTTAACTAGAACTCTTTGTTTATTACCTTTTTTTATACTAGGATATTATGCTGATGAAATAAAATTATTTGATTTTATAAAAAAGTATAAGAATATAATTTTTATATGTACCACTATATTACTAATTTGGTTTTTATTTAATAAAGATTTTTTTCTGGCTAAAGATATGTATTTTAAATATAATTATTTTGCATATAGAACACCTCTTGAATGTTTCTTAATAAGATGTTTGCTCTATACATTTGATTTTTTATTTAGTTTTTCTATATTAAATATTATACCTAAACATAAAACATTACTTTCTAATTTAGGAAGTAAAACCTTAATAATATTTTTATTGCATGGAGTTATATTAAAAACTTTGATATGTTTTCCTAAAATTTTGAATAATTCTTGGTTATATATTATTTACATAACTATTATGATTTTATTAGTTTGTTTATTAATCGATTGTATATATAAAAAAATAGTTGTTAAATTAAATAAAAATAATATTATAAAACAAAACATATAATCTATTGGTGATTATATGTTTTTTAAAAGAATTGATTCAAGAATAAAAATAATATTACTTATATTAATATTACTATTTTTTTTCATAATAGCTAGGGTGTTTTATGTGCAAGTTTTTGATTATAAAAAATTATCAACTTTAGCGAATGGACTTTGGAGTAGAGAATTACCTATACAAGCAGATAGAGGACTAATATTAGATAGAAATGGTATTGTACTTGCTGATAATGTTACAACAACAAGTTTAGTACTTATTCCTAATCAAATAAAAGACAAAGAAAAAACAACAAAGTTACTTGCAAATATTTTAAATGTAGACGAAAAAGAAATGGCAAAGCATGTAAATAAAAGTACATCTATTGAAAGAGTTCATCCAGAAGGTAGAAGACTAGGTTATGAAGTAGCTAATAAGATAAGTAATTTAAAATTAGAAGGAGTATATTTAGTAAAAGAATCACAAAGATCTTATCCATATGGTAATTTTCTTTCTCATGTTTTAGGTTATGTAGGAATAGATAATCAAGGTCTATCTGGAATAGAACTTGAATATGATGATATATTAACTGGTGAAGATGGTGCAATTAAATATTATGCTGATGCTAAAGGAAACAAATTAAAACTATCAGATGTTTATGAAGCTCCTTCTAGTGGTATGAATATACAACTTACAATAGATTATAATATTCAAATCGCAGTAGAAAGAGAAATGGATAATATTGTAAAAATGTTTAATCCGGATATGGCTTTAGCTATTGTTATGGATCCAAATACAGGTGAAATTTTAGCGATGAGTTCTAGACCGGATTATGATCCTAATAATTATACTAAATATTCACAAGAAGAATTAAGTAGAAATTTACCAATATGGGCTAGTTATGAACCTGGATCAACATTCAAAATTATTACTACTGCAGCTGCGGTTAATGAAAATAAAGTAGATTTAGAAAAAGATACTTTTTATGATGCCGGTAGTGTTACTATAAGTGGTGCTAAAATTAAATGTTGGAAAGCAGGAGGACATGGACATCAGACTTTTTTACAAGTGTTAGAAAACTCTTGTAATCCGGGGTTTGTAAGACTTGGTAATTTGCTTGGAAAAGAAACTTTATATGATTATATAGACAAATTTGGTTTTGGTAGTAAAACTGGTGTAGATTTAAATGGAGAAGGTAAGGGAATTATCTTTGATTTAGAAGATGTTCATGATTTGGAACTTGCTACAACGGCTTTTGGTCAAGGTGTTAGTGTTACTCCTATACATCTTACTGTCTAATAAATGATACCCTTACTATTACTAGAGGGACGATTAGTAAATATACGAAGAAGTATGATGTTGAATATGAATATAATTGTTACACATATTTCTGATATACCTATATTTTTTGAAATGCATATGCAAAAAATATAGTTGCAAAAAATGTCTAAAAACAAGAAGTTTTTGCATTGGTGCTGCAAAAAAATTGACATTTATGCAAAATTGATATAAAATTAAATTGGTGATGAAATATGATACAAAGAGAAGAATATTTAAAAATATTAAA
>JBJEXX010000017.1:0-1609 GCA_051886215.1 Bacilli bacterium
TTTTCTCGTATAATCAATTATATAGAAATATTAATCTATTTAATTGATTAATCCCTTTCTTTTAAATTTTTGATATATTATACTTCGCGATGTATAATATACATAATACACTGTGGATTTGTTTCTATTTTTTTACAGCCATTTTATGGACTGGTCAAAGGAGACCCAAACCACAGATTTCTATTTTAATTGTTAATTAGTTAGTTAACACGTTACATTTGCTAACGATGTTTTATTAGATTACGAGATTACATGAATAGCAATCCTTGTGGCAAACTTATCAGTGTATAAAAAACTAATTTTAGGAGGTGATATATTTTGATATATTACGTTGGAATCGATATATCTAAATATAAACACGATTTCTGCATTATCTCAAATGCAGGTGAATTAATTGTAGAAAATTCTTCTTTTCAGAATAATAAAATAGGATTTCAGTCTTTACTGGATCAACTGAAACCCTACAATAAATCTGAAGTCCATATTGCTTTTGAAGCAACTGGACACTATTCTTTGAATTTGGAACTGTTTCTTGTTAATAATGGGTATTCTTTTATTAAAGTTAATCCCCTTATAATACATCAGTTTTTAAAAACTCGTAGTTTACGTAGAACTAAGACTGATAAAGCTGATAGTTTAACTATCGCCAAATATTTAATGTCTGTTCCTTACAAACCAAATTCAGATTTATTATACACCATTTTTACTTTAAAGTCACTATGTAGAGCAAGAGAAAGTTTAATTAAAGAAAAAAATAAATTTGCTGTACTTTTAACAAACGAATTGGACAAGTCTTTTCCAGAGTTAAAACCTTTCTTTAACAATATGATTTCAAGTACTTTATTATATATTTTAGAAAAATATACAAATACAAAACATATTGCTGCAATGAAGGATTACGAGTCAATTCGTAAACTTTCTCATGGCAAATTTACTTATGCTAAATTCGCACAATTGAAAGAGCTTGCTAAAAATTCAGTAGGATTTCATAATGAAAATACTGATTTACTGATTTCTACATATGTCTCTATCTACAATGATTTTAATAATAAAATTGATCCAATAAATAAACAAATTTCTACAATTATCAAAGTACTTAATCCTCGAATGCTTACTATTCCAGGAATCGGAGAAATATCTGCTGCTACTATTTTATCTGAATACGGAGATATTAAAAATTTCTCTAATCCAAATAAAATGTTAGCTTTTGCTGGTCTTGACCCAAGTATAAATCAATCTGGTACATTAGAATCTAATGGTAAAATGGTTAAACATGGTTCTGGTCATCTCAGATATGCTATTATGAACTCAGCAATGTCTATTTTAAGATTTTCTCCTGAATTTTATGATTATTACCTTAAGAAACGTTCTGAAGGTAAATGTCATCGTGTTGCATTATCTCATGTTTGTAAAAAATTAATTAGAATAATTTACTCACTTGAGAAAAATGATATTGATTTTGATCCGTCTTTATTAAAATAATATTTTAATTTTGTTATTATTTTGACTTCAAAAAAAATTGCATTTTTTGAGGTCTTTTTGGCATGGGATAATTTCCAATTAAATTTTTTTATAAAAAAGGCTTGACTTTTAATAGTTAGTCTCCTTT
>JBJEXX010000018.1:0-1606 GCA_051886215.1 Bacilli bacterium
CTCTATACTTTTATCATTTGTTATATGTAAGAGGAGGATTAACCTCCTATTTATAGAATATCCACATTATAAATAATACTATTGCAATAAATGTTAAAATTATTTCTAATAAGTCAAATAATTTTTTCATATTATCAACTCCTTATTTCTTTTTATACTTCATAATATGTTTTAATCATTTACTTTGTGCATATTTTTTTAATTTATTTTTTAATTTTTCAATTTCTTGCCCTATAAACACGTTTATATTTATGTCAATTGAAATAAGACTAGCTTTTTGATAAGACTTAACTTGTTTAAGTTTACTTATAATATCTTGTACGCTTATTGTAATTATTTCTTCATTTTGGTATACTTGTACTTTATATCTATTTCTCATCTACATCACGCCTTATAAAATCCAATATCTTCTTTATAATCAAATCCATCTACATGTAGACCGCTTGGCTTGATTATATCTTCAGAATTGATATTAACTTTAATATCACATCCTAGTCCACGTTTATAATCCAATCGTAAGGTTACAAACTCTGTATCAACTGAAATTACTACACATCTTATTAATTTACTTGCTTTCTTAAGCATTACTATTTGCCCTACTTTATATTTCATTATGCACCACTCCTATTGTCTTAATCATTTATATCTACTTCATATTTATACATTGCATTATATAATTCTTTAGGTATTAAATCTTTATACTCATCGGCTATTTGTTTTATATAATTTTCTTTAAAATTCTTGTAGCAAGTAAATGCTTGAAATGGTCTGTTGATAGGAAAATAACCTAAATGTTCCCTTATTATTTTACCTTCTTTAAGAACATTGCATTGAACATATAATTTTAATACTTTTCTACAATATACCGCTGTTACACCAATAGGGTATTTTCCTCTTTTTCTTTGCTGCTTTATAAATAATTTATTAATTCTCTCTGGTACTATTAAACAAGTGCTAGGGGAATATAAATTGTTTTTTTTTATATAATATATCTTTATCTAAACACATTTGTTCTCCGCTACAATTATATACGTTTTCTTCCCACCATTTAGCAAAGTTCTGAAAATTATGCCACTCTTCACATACATAACAATCTATATAGGTAGGATGTTTATTTAATTCATAAGGGTCATAACAACGCTTCATCATATTATGCCAAGTTAAATATGCCTTAGTTACTTTATTATCTTTTTCTTTTGATTTATATTTACCTTCGCCCACATATCCGATGCCGAAAAATAATTTTCGATATGGATTTCTGATATTTCCATCTTTAAATTTCTTATAAACACTTCTTTTTCTACATTTATATTCATCTTGAAATTCAACTATTATATCATGAGAATCATTATATTCAACTATCTTCATCTCATAACCTTCACTAGAAATATTAATTTCTCCTAATCTCTCTTCTTTTTGTTTTTCTAATTCCTCCTTACTATATCTCATTTCAATCACCTCTATTCAAGAATATATATCGTAATGTTCTTTATTCCCCATTGAATACATTGAGATTCAGTAGCCATAAATATGTCTATACGATTTTGTTTGATTGCACTTCCACAATCCTCTGCAACTCCAATATAATTCAATTCAGGAATATAAA
>JBJEXX010000019.1:0-1606 GCA_051886215.1 Bacilli bacterium
TTGTTAGTGTAAAGAGTTTTGTGGTAAAAAAATAAAATATTAAGAAATTGTTTAAATAAAACTAGTTTCTTCTTTTTGGATATAATCAAAAGATTCAAGTCCAGTATTATAAAAATTATTTAAATATTTATTTATTTTAGTATCAGTTGGAAATATTATTTTGTTAGCATTTACCTTTTGTTGATTTGTTATGCTTTTAGTTGGTGGATTAATTAAGTGATTGAAGTATAGTTCTTTAATATTAACTTTATTTATTTTCAATAATCTAAGTTTTAGTAATTTTCTTAAGCCATTTTCAGAATATGCTTTAGGTCTAGCGGTAAATAAATCTGCAAGAATATGAGAAATATGAGATTCCATAGAGCATTTTATGTATGGATTTTTAAGATACGTTTGTCTTTCTTTCCAATTATTTAAAATATAGTTTTGTTTAGTTTCAATTGTTTCTAATCGTTCAGGATATAAGTCTTTAAATTGTTCTACTAACATATTAAAATCTTTTTTATTATTTGAATCAATATATTCAATAAGTGCGTTATAAACATCATTATTCTTTTTAGTAGTTAAATTCATTAATGCTTGTTTAAAATGAAAATTATCCATAGCAAACCGAACCTTAGTATTAGATGTAAATTTAAACCAATGAGAGTTAGGGAAATCTTTTATCCATTTGGCACAATCCCCCATAAAGTTAATTTCTTTAATGTAGTCAACATCATAATTATTATAAATATAGTTAATTGTATCATTTAATAATTCATTATCAATAGAAGCACAAGCATAGGGATTTATTAGTTTATATCTTGTTTTAGAATCTTCTTTTTTCTTGTATTTGTATTCGGGTTCTGCTCCTTCAAAAATAACAGAAGCTTTAGTCATAAAGTCTTTATTATCGTTATATTGAGAACCAATAAATTTTTCATCGAGCATTACAAATAATTTTTCAACTCTTTTTAATTCATTTTCTTCATTGTATTGAGGATTAAATGATAGAACAATATTTCTTACTGTGGCACGATTAATATTTATAGTATTATTAGTTCTTTTTCCAATCTTGTTTGATATAATTTTACCTGTTTTAGAGTAACTCTCGGTAGTTGATTGATCGATTAATTCAGCACATACGAATGGATCAAAATGTTTTCTTTTTGGTAGACCTAAAAATAAATCAGTAAAGAAGAAATATTCATTGGTATTATTATCATAATAATATCTTCTTTTAAAAGTAATTTCACCAAATAAGGTAATAAAATTCTTTCTTTCGTAAAATCCATTAGAATCACAGAAATTACGTCTATATGATGAATTAAAGAAACATTCATCAATATATTCAAAATAACTTTTAATAATATCCTTTATAAAGGAATCATTAAAAGAATCTAAATCATTTATAAAATTATAATAATTAGAAAAACTACCTTGTTTGTCAACGTAATTCATATTATTAAAATAATTTTTTAAATAATTATTAAAGTTTTTAGTGATTAAATCATTTAATTTTGTTATAATATTCATAGAAACCATCCTTTTGTTTATTGTTTTCAAATTTATTATAACACTGGATGATTTCTTTTTTAATATCTACCACAAAATATTTTACACTATC
>JBJEXX010000020.1:0-1598 GCA_051886215.1 Bacilli bacterium
AAAGTTTTTCTAAGACTTCGATTAACTGATTGATGACGATTTATTTAAACCTTCCAAGAAACCCTTATAAATAAAGTAATTGCAAGGATTTGGATCTTGCACGATTTTTAATATAAATGCCAGGAAACAGCTATATTTTAGAAAAATAATAGAAAAATAGTTGTTTTTTTATTAGGAAATAATAAGGTGAGGTTTCCATTTAAACCCCTTAAAATAGATACTTTTATGATATAATTAAAATAGATAAATATTTTATAATATTATTTTTTACATTAGATAAATCTTTGCTTGAGTTAAATAAAATTAAATTTAACGACGAAAATTTATAAAAACAATTATTATATAGTAATTACGTTTTACTAGGATATATTGATGATTGGATAGTTGATGATGAGCAATTAAGGAAGTGAACTATGAAATATAAAGTGGGAGCATATGTTAGATTATCAAAAGACGATAATTATAGTGAATCAGATAGTATTAACAATCAAAAAAATTTAATTAAAGATTATATAAATGAAAATAAAGAATTTGAATTAGTAGATTACTATATTGATAATGGTTATACAGGGACTAATTTTAGTAGACCTGCATTTGCTCAAATGTGCTTTGATATTGTTAAAAAGAAAATAAATTGTGTTATTGTTAAGGATATGTCTAGATTTGGAAGGGATTCAGGCTGGGCTAAAATATATTTAGGAGAAACTTTTCCAAAACATAATATAAGATTTATTTCTATTAACGATAAATTAGATAGTTTAAAAACAAAGAATTATACTGATAGTTTAGAGTTTGCTTTGCTAAATTTAACATATGAATATTATGCTATTGATATTTCAAATAAAGTTACAACGGTAAAACGTATGCAGCAAAAAAATGGTGATTATCTTGGCGTATCAGCTCCGTATGGATATATTAAAGATCCTAAAGATGGTCATAAGATATTAGTCGATAAGTATGCATCTGATATTGTAAAAAGAATATTTACTATGACATTAGAGTATAAAAGCAGAAAAGAGATAGTAGATATACTAAATGAAGAAAAGATATTACCGCCTTCTAAATATAAAGCCGAAGTTATTAAAGTAACTAGTAAAGCTACAAAGATAGCTAGAGAATGGACTCAAGACATGATAAGAAAAATTCTTACTAATGAAGTCTATATTGGTAATATGTATCAAGGTAAAGTAAAGAAACCTGTTAGAAGATTAAATAAGAGAGTAAAAACTAAAAAAGAGGATTGGATATTAGTTGAAAATACGCATGAACCAATAATTAGTAAAAGCGACTTTGAAACTGTACAAAGAATGCTAGAATATAGTCCGACTATGCTAAAGTCAGACGATATTTTGTTAAAATATTTAAAATGTCCTGATTGTGGTGGTAAGTTTTATAAAAGAAAAACTAAATATAATGAATACTATTATTGCAATAATTACTATAGAACTAAAAAGTGTAGTAGCAGTCATTCAATTATTAAATCTATGTTAGAAGGAATTGTTTTGAATAACTTAAAAGATAGATTAAATAAAGGTATAAAAGAATTAACTAAAGATTTAGTTGAACAAAACATTAATCAGATATATGTATATGAAAAT
>JBJEXX010000021.1:0-1592 GCA_051886215.1 Bacilli bacterium
AATATACTTGAATTTAGTTATTTTATTGCACGCCAAAGAGGTTTTGCTCAAAATCGTGCAAAACTAAATTGAAATGTTTGTTAAATATCTTACTTGTATGGTGCACTGCCGTGCAAGCATTACTTTCTTATATGGATAAGAAAGTAATCAAAGAAACCAAGAATGGATTAAATAATATTTTTATTTATTACTTTTTAAAAAAAAGTAATACAAAAACTTTTATTATTTGTTATCCATTTTAATGATAACTTATGTTTGAGTTATCATTTTTCTTTTGTTTTAATAATTTATAGTTTAATACTACTTTTGTTTTTTCTATTTCATGAACATTGAAATAATTCATAAATTCTGGATTAAAGAATTTCATAACTTCATATGGAGTTTTTCCATCAAATAACTCTCTTGGTGTTGAATTGATATGATTGAACATTAAAGTAAAAGTATCTTGTTCATATTGATCAAATGATTTACCTTTAGGAATATATCTTCTAATATATTCGTGGTTATTTTCTATTTTTCCTTTTTGTTGACTTGCTCTTGGATCACAATAAAACACTCTAGTTTTATCTATTTCAGGACCATTATCCTCTATAAAATCAGGATTGTAAAATTCTTTACCATTATCTGTTAGAATAACTGGAAAAAATTTATAGAACAATTTATTGCCTAAAGTATTTTTTATATATTCAAATTTTTTAGTTACACATTCAGTTGTTTGTTTTTCTAACTTAAATATAAGCATAAAATTGGAATTCCTCCATAGTAATGTTAATAACACTGAACGTCCCTTAATCCCTTCAACAGTATCCATTTCAACAATATTTACAATATGATTTTCTTCGATATATTCTATAAAATCTTGGTAAGTTCTGTTTTCTCTAATTTTAGTATTTCTAATAGTTACATCAAGATTTTTAATTCTTTTTTTGTATCTAACTTTTCTAGGAAGATCAATATTAGCTATATCTAAGTAACCTTTTTCAAGATAATTATATAGACTTCTCTTTTTTACAGGAAATTCATCTTTATGATTCATACAAATCATAGAAAAAGAATGTCCATTTTTTATTTCTTGAGTTACTATTTTATTAAGATTTTTAAATTCTTGTATATTCATATTTATACCAATCCTTGAATCTCTTAAATCATATTCATATTCTTCTTGTGCATCTTTAGCTCTATAAAAATATTTGTGTTTTCTACATCCTTTTCTAGATGGACAACCATTACATACATAAGGTGGCTTTTCTAATTTTTTACAAATTAAATAACTATCATCACTTACATTAAAGTGATTTCCTTTTGATAAAACTCTATGCTTTTTAATTTCGTAAGAAATGGTATTATTTTTTTTGTTTATATTTTTTGCTATAGTTACAAAGTTATCTCCATTGTCTAATCCTAATTCTATTAAATCTCTTAATTCTCTATTTAAATGTTTGTTATATATATTACTTGTATTCATAACAAAAACCTCCTTTAAAAACAAGTAAGATATCAGGAAAATATTATACTATAAAAGTTGTGCAAAACAAAATTGCAATTATAGAGAATTAGATTTTATATATTTCAATTTATTTTTTCAATTGAGT
>JBJEXX010000022.1:0-1590 GCA_051886215.1 Bacilli bacterium
AAATAAATTTTGCTCTTTTAGTCGTGATTACTTTTAAATGACTGTGAATAGTAACTGAAATTTCGTAACTATTCAGACTATACCACGTTAAAATGAGTAACTTTTATACAGGTTACTCTTTTATTATGCATTATGCAAATAGGATTTGACCATTAAAAATATTTAATATGTTTTGCATAACATTTTGTTTTCTTTTTTTACTTGTTTTAATAATGCTTAAAGCATCAGCAAAATAATCAGACCCCTTCTTACTTCTAAAGCCACCAGAAACCTTAACTTTTATTTTATATATTCTTAAATCAGATTCACTTAAATTATTAGAATAAGGAAGAGAAAAATCTTTTAAAAATGCCAAATGTTTTTCTTTGTTCTTCTCCAACCTTGTATATAGTGTCTTTGATTTCTTTTTATAAAATGTTGATTTGATTTGTTTTGTTTCTTCCTTAGCTTCTTGTATTATTTCGTCATATTTATTTGAATAGTATTCATAGTTGTCTCCATCAAATCCTTGCATCCCATACATTTCAGCATATTTTTTTGTGTTGTTTCCTGTTTCTAAAAGAGTTTTCATTCTTTCTGCCCAAGGTGCTTCAAATGTGTTTTCTGTTATTTCAACAGTATATCTACCCAAATGTACATTACACTCAATTCTTTTAGAACCATACGAATTTAATGTAGTATCATGATCACCCATAACAACTCCTGTAAATCTAGTTAATATATCATCCTCTTTTATAGGAATATGACCTTTATTAAAGTGACTTTTATATACTACCGAATCTTCATTTGAATAATTACGAACATATCCATTTTTATTAATTAACTTTTGTACTGTTTCATCAGTAAACATTGTTTTGTCTTTAAGTACATCTTCTATTATATTATCTATTGATGGTGTACTTTTCTTTGAAAACTCAGCCATTATATTAATTATTGTTCCTTGAGATAAATTTATTACCCCATTTGAAACCACACTAAAAAATTCAGTTAATCTACTAACCGATAAAACATTGTGTACATTCATAAAGACAACAAGTGATTTCAATTCATTTGTATAAGTTACATCTGTATAAAATTCTTTTGGTAATACATCATTACTATTTTTATCATGAATAAAAACATGTTTTTCTATATAAGGCGTAAAATCTATACCGATTCTATATTTTATGATTGGTTCATTTGATGAATCACCTTTAATTATATGCTCTATAGTTTTTTCTTTGATACCATTTTTTGCTTTAAGGTCTTCAACCTTTTCTTTAGTTAATCCATGTCCTTCATGCCCTTTCTGACCGCCAACTTTGGCATTAGTCTTACATCTAGAATTATATAAATTAGCACCAGATTTTTTAGGCTTAATCATATCAGTAGATGAAGGTTTACCCGAATTAGAACTATTTTTATTAGAATTATTTTTATATTTATCTCTTTCTTCAAGTAGTTTTTCTATTAGCTTATCTTTTTCATTATTAGATTTAATCAGTTCTTTAATCGTATTATTAAGAGAAGAAATTTCATTTTTAAAATTTTCAGTTAATTTTTTGATTTCTTTTTTATGTTCTGATTTTAATTTTTGATTTTCTTCAAGTA
>JBJEXX010000023.1:0-1581 GCA_051886215.1 Bacilli bacterium
AACCGAAAAAATCACTTGAAATGCAACAAAAATTTTCAAAAAAATAAATGAACAGTAGACAACTGTAAGAAAAACTCGTAAAATATTTTTGACCAAAAAAATATAAAGGAGTTTTAATACAAATGAGTACTGTTCAAAAAAATAATAGCATAACCAGAAAACAAGTGCAAGAATTACTTGAAAATAATCAAGAAAAATTGGGATTAAGTGATAAAAATTTAAAAAAGTTAATTAAATCAATGAGAAGTCACACAATAAGTAGACAAATGAGGAAGGTATTTTATCAAGAATGCTTAAAAAGAATTGGAAGAAATAATGAAGAAGAACCAGGCGAATTTAGACATTTAACAAAAGAAGACAGGATAAGTATAGAAATATTGCACACAGCAGGATTTAACAATAGCTTCATAGGAGCATTTGTAGATAAAAATCGTTCAAGTATTAAAAGAGAAATAGATAAAAATGTAATAAAAATTTGGGATATTAATAGTACAAAATCGCCATATACTGAAAAGGGTCAAATCAATATAAAATATTACTCATCTGAAAAGGCGCAAATGAATGCAGAAGAAAACAAATTAAAAAATAGGAAGAAATGTAAATTAGATAGGTATCCTAATTTAAGATTAGCAGTAGTAGCTCTGTTAAAAGATAAAAATATAGACTACAGTCCAGATGTGATAGCAAATTTAAGTAAAGAAGGCAAAATAAAAGGAGCAGAAACAACAATAGGAGCAAAAGCAATATATAAGGCAGTAAAAGAGAGAAAATACAAATTAACAATTAATGATTTGCCACATGGACGAGGATATTTTAAGAAAAAAGATAATAATCCACATACACAAACGAAGGAAATAAGTGAGAAAAAGAAAGATATATCAATAGAAGTAATGCCAAAAGAAATAAAAAATAAAGAAACAGATACGCATTTTGAAGGAGACAGTGTAATAGGTGTGAAAAAGGGAACGCACGAAACCTTAATAACACTGGTTAATACAGCAAGTCAGTTTTTGATAATAGAGAGGTCAAAAAATAAAACAGGACAGGCAACAGTAGACGTGCTAGATAAATTAGAAAATGAAATACCGCAACTATCAGATATAATAGAAACTCTATTACTAGATAATGGAATAGAATTTAGCAAAATAGAAGAAATGATGCAATCTGTAAAAGATAAAAGAAAGAAAAGATTTCAAATATATTTTGCACATCCATATGCATCATATGAAAGAGGTTGCAACGAAAATAAAAATAGAATGATAAGAAGATATTTTAGAAAAGGAAAATTAGTAGAAAACTTAAGTGATGAAGATATATTAAACATAGCAAGAAAGATAAATAATATGCCAAGAAAGGCATTAGGATATAAAACACCGTTAGAAGTGTTTGAAAGCAATCTAAAAAAGAAAGGTGTAGATACCAGATTTCTAGATAAATACAGAATAGAACTACCAAAATGTTTAGTAGCCTAATTGACTAAAGAGAAAAGAAATAATAAAATAAATAAAATCAAAAATATAAAACGAGATTGCGACAATAGTTTATAGAAAAAAGTTGTTGCATTGGCAACGAAAATTTTGC
>JBJEXX010000024.1:0-1572 GCA_051886215.1 Bacilli bacterium
TTTTTTATATATAAGGAAAGTGCGTTTTATTTAGATAAAATAAAAAAGCTTAATTTGTTATAAATTAAGCATGAAAAAAACATCTAAATATTATTTAGATCAATAGGAAAGGACTTACCACCACAGTAAGGGCACTCCATTTCATAAGAAATTTTTTGTTTAGAAAATCTTAAAAAACCTAATTGTTCACTAACAACAAATCCAGGAACTGGATCATATTTTTTGCATTTTTTACATTTGTAAATGTAAATTTTTTCATCATCGCCAAAGTAACTTTGCGCTTCTTTAAGCATATCTTTTATAATTTTTTCATCCTTCATAACAAACCTCCTATTATGGGAATACACTATCATAGTATAACATAATAGAATTACAATTAGGACAGTTTAAAGGATCTTTTTTAAAAGAATTGATAAGAAGAAATCTCCAAGTATTAAAATATTTTTTAAATTTTACTTTTTCTTTAGAAATATACATATTAAGATTAACCTTAATTATAGTTGAATTATGATAAGCACCATAAAATCTAATTTGTTTATAATTATAATCAGGAATATGAATGATGATTCTTTTAATAAATTCATAAACAGAAACTTTTTCAATAATAATTAAATCATCATTATGTCTTTGATACCAAAAAGTAACGAACTTACCATCATAATCTAATATACGAGATTCAGCCATAACAGGTCTTGCAACGTAACGACAAACATATTTAATTAAATCAGTATATCTTTTGAATTTAGAAGGAGGTGCAAAAACATAGAAACCTTCCTTATGAGAAAGATAAACTTGATTCTTAATTTTTCTAAATTTATTTTTACCAATATCATCTTCTAACATATCAAGTAAAACCTTCATAAATCTTTTTCTAAAAGAAGGATAAGAAAAGAAATTAATTTTAACAAACTCATTGTATTTATTAGAAATACCACCATCAAGTAAAATCATATGAATATGAGGATTAAAAACTAAACTTCTACCAAAAGTATGTAAAATAGAAACAAAAGCAGGAATTAAATCTTTTTTCTTATATTTATTTTTAATCCAACAATTAACAGTAATGGAAGCAGCTTTAAAAAGATAATTAAGTCTTTTTCTATCTTTTAAAAAGAAGATACGTAATTCTTTAGGAATAGTAAAAACAACGTGTCTATGATTACATTTAATAAGCTTAGAAAAAATGGAAGTTTCCCTTTGTTTGTTATATTTATTACCACAAGAAGAACACATACGAGATTTACAAGTATGAAGAACAATTTTTTCTTTACCACAATGTTCGCAAACAAATAAAGAAAAACCCAAATCAGTGGTTTTACATTTAAGCATTCTGTTAACATTAGAATAAACAACATTACGAACTTTAATATTAGGATTATCTAAAAGAAAATTATTCCAATGGTCTTCAAATATTTGCTTAATTGTAAAAACTACTTTTCTTTTTTTTACTTTATCTTTATAAATATTGAAATTCTTATCATTTTCTGTACATATTATCATATTAATATTTTACTACAAAATAAAACAACCACAAAGTGGTTGGCGAATGAAATTTATTTCATTCCTTTTTTA
>JBJEXX010000025.1:0-6234 GCA_051886215.1 Bacilli bacterium
ATGAAATTGATGGTATGAATTTAACTATAGAAAATTCTGATGGAACAATTGAACATACGACTTTAGAATCTCATGATAAATTGACTGATCTACCAATTGAAATTGAGGTAATAGATAGTTTTTATGACTATGAAACAGGTTATAACTATAAGGGTAGAATAACTAATGACGATTTAATTAAAGAATTTAAAAAATATGGTACTACGGGTTTGAATCTAGATAATTATAAAAAATACGAAAATAAATCACTATATGAGGATGTTTTAAAATCCAATAAAAATTATGATCCATCAACTGTACACTTTTCAGAATTTGATGTTATTAAATTGCTTGAAAAAAATTCAGATAAAGAAATGGAGATATAGTCATGAGTTATGAAATTGTAAAGAGTATTAGTCGCAGAAAAAAGGATAATAAAATCTTTATAACTAGTGCATCTAATAATGTATGGCCTAAAACTTACTCACGATGGGAATTTATGCCTGACAAACATTACGATGCGAAGGATGTAGCTAATAAAGAATTACATTTATTCCGTGGAATTATTGGCGGAAGTTATCAACTAAGTGGTAGTGTTAACGAAAATTGGAGATATGCTGAAAATAAGTTTTATGAGTATTGTAGAAATAATAATATAAGTACATCTTATATATGGGAATTGCCATACAATAATGATGGAAATATAGAATTGATAAAACCATATTATGAAATATTTAAAGGATTTTTGGAAGAAAAGAAAGAAGGAAAATACTATTTATCATCTTCTTTAGGCTGTATAACAAAAGTTAATAAAAATAGTTTTAGTTATACTCCATATTTTGGTTCAGATGAAAGATATTGTAAAAGTTATAAACAAATATATAATGACTATTGTAATATTTCAGAACAGAATAGAGAAATCTATAATATTGAAATTAAAGAATACAATTTAGAAAAAAACAAAGATGATATTATAGAAAACACAAAGGAAGGTATGGAGTTAGCAATATAAATGGATAGTATTAAATTTAATGCAATGACTCCTATTGAATTTGTAATTTTAATATTAGTTTTATTTGCAATATTTTTTATATTATACTTAGAACCAAGATTAAACAAAAGAAAATTAGAAAATAAAAATGAGCATGGATCAAGCAAATTTGCTGATATGAAAGAAATAGAAAAAACTTTTGTTAAAGAAGATTTGAATAATATTAATAGTGTTGGTTTTCCAGTTTGGTATGAAAAGAAAAATGGTAAATTTGATAGTGTGTATTTTGATAATAAAAGTCCACACTATTTACTTATAGGATCCACAGGTTCCGGTAAAAGTGTTACAGTTGTAATCCCTGAATGTTTTATGTTTGCAACAGCAAAGGAAAAGCATAGCGTTGTAGTAACAGATCCTAAAGCAGAGATATTTAATGCAACTAGTAAAGTATTTAAAGATAATGGCTATGATGTTATAACTATAGATTTTAGAAATCCTAATAAATCTAATAAAATAAATATTATGCAACCAATTATAAATGAGTGGAAAGAGTATTGTCATTATAATAAGATAATGCTTTTTCTTTTTGCTCATTTAATAAAAGATAATAGAATTAAAATAGATAATTTGGATGATAAAAAATATTTAAATAAGATTAAAGAAAAATATAGTTTGGAAGATTATTTAATAGACATTATAGATAATAACAAAGATGATATTAGTCAATTTATAAGTGATAAAAAAATGTATGAAAATGATTTTTTTAAAGGTGATTTAGAGAATAATATGCCCTTAAAAGAATATTTATCTTCTAAATCAAACGAAGACATAATGCTTATGATTAGAGAATATCAAAATTTAAGTTCTAAACATCAAGCTGAATCTAATAGATTAGTTATATCACTTGCGGATTTAATATTTGTTGATAAAGAAACAAATGATAAATTTTGGATAAATAGTGCTAAACAATTATTTATTGGAATTTGTGGAATATTTTTAGAAGACTATCAAAATGGATTGATAACTGAAAATAAAATTAATATATCTAGTGTTAAAAAATTTCAAAACTCATCTTTAATAAAAGAAAATCAAACATTTTTACAAAAAAATGTTAATAATCGTAAATATGGTAGTTTGTCAAAAGATTATTTAACTTCAATACTTTCTGCTGCTGAGAATACATATAAGTCTATAACAGCGGTATTTGGAGAAAAAATGGCTATATTTGATGATCTGAATGTAGAAAATGTTACTAGTTCAAATGAATTTAATTTTACTGATTTAGGTAGTAAACCAACAGCTTTATATATAATTGTTCCTGACGAAGATAGAGCGTACTTTCAACTTGTAACAATTATAATTGGTATGCTTACAAAAGATTTAACAAGATTCGCAAATCTACCAGAAAATAAAGGACAATTACCTGTTATGGTGGAATGGATTTTAGATGAGTTTGCTAATTGCCCACCATTAAATTCCATTGAAACCTTGGTCTCTGTGGCTAGAAGTAGAAAGATGCGATTTCAGTTCTTTATTCAATCTTATGGGCAGCTTTCTCAAGTTTATGGTAAAGATGTTGCTAGTATTATTCAAGATAACTGTGCGTTAGTATATTTAAAAACAAATACAGTTGAGACTGCTGAAATAATTGCAAAAAAATTAGGAAAAGCTACAGTAGAAACTCATTCGATGAGTAATAGTACAGATGTAATGAAAATAGGTGCAAATAAGACAACATCTTTAATGGGTAAAGAATTATTGACAGCAACCGAAATAATTGCTCTAAAATATAAAACGATAATATTTCCTACAATAAGTAATCCAATATTCAGAGATACTTATATGTATAGTGATTTATTTCCACAATTTAAAAAACTTAATGGAATAGATAGAGAAACGAAAGTTTTAAAAAGAATAACTAGTAATTATTATACAGTTGAAGAACTAAGAAAAAAGTCAGAGATAAGAAGTGAAAAAAAATTAAACCAAACAGCAAAAAATATTGAAATGCAATTCAAACATAATATTCAAAAAGAAGTAAATAAAATTACAAAAAATATTGAAAATAAACTTGTTGATGAAGAAATAATTGATAATGATTTTATGAATGATTTAAAAAATAAATTATTTGTTAGATATGATGTGTCAATAAATAAGGATGTAGATTCTTATAGTATGTTGATTAATAAAATTATAAACAAAGTAGAATTAAAAGAAATAGAAGATTATGTAAAAACAAATTATAGTTTTGGAGTGTCAAGAAATTTAAGTAAGGGTACTACTAAAATTACAATTTGGGATAATACAAAGGAGAAAAAAATATGAGAAAATTAGGAATTTTTTTAGTAATAATAGGTATCGCAATTTTAGGATTTTATTTAATATATAATAAAGCTATAAATAAAAGAGCTCATGATAATGTTGATGATTATATTAATAATACTTCAATAGTTAATGAAGTAGAAATAGAAAATAATATTGAGGAACAAATTGAGGAAAAAGAAACTAGTTCTAAAAGTATTAATTATACAGCAATTATAGAAATACCAACAATTAATTTAAAACAAGGTGTAGTTGATAGTACAGATAATTTTAATTCAATTAATTATGCAATTAGTGTTGATAAAAATAGTAATTATCCAAATGAATTGGGTAATTTTATTTTATATGCACATTCTGGTAATAGTAATATTGCTTATTTTAAAAATTTAAATAAGGTAAATATTAGTGATGAAGTCTATGTTTATTACAATGGAGTGAAATATCATTATGTTATAGAAAATAAATATGATATTGAAAAGACAGGTAAAGCTAAAGTCATCAACTTAAAGGATAATAGATATATAACATTAATTACTTGCAATCAAGATAGAAAAGGTTATCAAATAGTTGTAGAAGGTAAATTAATGGATTCTACAACATATTAATATGAAAGGATAAAAAGGGGGATAAAATTATGGAAGGGAATAAAATAGAAAAAAAGATAAATAAAATTACTTATAACTGTGAATATGAATTAAAAACAGACAAGCCAGATTTAACAAAAGATGATTTAATCAAAATTTTCAATCAAAAATATTACAATTATATAAAAAGAAAAGAAAATCGCCTTTTTATATGCTGTAATTTTGATTAAAACGCGTTATAATTTATATAGGCCTTATATTACGACTAAGAATGAGGAGACGATTTTTTATGAGTAATAAAGGAAATGAAATTGTAAGGGCGGTGTTATATCTAAGATTATCAAATGAAGATGAAGGGAAATTAACAAAAGAAGAAAAATCAGAGAGTATCAAAAATCAGGAAATGATGCTTAAAGATTATGCTAAAGAGCAAGGTTATGAAATTGTAGGTATCTATAATGACGAAGATTGGTCTGGTGCAGATAGTACAAGACCAGAATTTAACAAAATGATAAAAGAGTGCGAATCTGGAAATGTAGATGTAGTAATTGCTAAAACACAAGCGAGATTTGCAAGAGATATGGAATTAATTGAAAGATATATTCATGATAAATTTATTGAATGGAATGTACAATTTAAAACAGTTGTTGATCGTATAGATAATACTAAGAGAGAAACAAAAAAGACAAGTCAAATACTGGGATTAACAGATGAATGGTATTTAGAAGATACTTCTTATAATATTAGACAAACTTTTAAAACCAAAAGAGAAAATGGAGAATTTACTGGTAGTTTTGCACCTTATGGATATGCAAAAGATCCTGAAAATAAAAATCATTTAGTAATTGATCCTGTTGCAGCAGAAGTTGTTAAAAGAATATTTAATGATTTTATAGGTGGTATGGGAATAAAAACTGTAGCAAATTCATTAAACGAAGATTTTGTTCTAAGTCCGTTAGAATATAAATATATGAATGGATATAAATTACAAGTCCCATTTATAAACGATTATATGTTCTTTGAATCAATAAAAAAAGCAGGAATGTATAAGGTAAATGTTGTTTATAAAAATGAAGAACGAAAGGTTTTACATAATTTAATCTCTTATAATGTTTTATCTGAGGATAGAAAAACATTTGATAATAAATGCAAAATTTATTTGAGACAATATTCAGAAGATAGAATGAAGATTTATTATACAAAAGAAAAAGAAATAGATTATAATAATTTTAGAATTGAATTATGGAATGAATTAAAGTTAAATGAGCAATTACCTAATGATACAACTTGCATAGCAACATTAACTGAAAATCTAGATCGTACACATTCAATTAATTATCAATTTGAAATTTTGTTAGAAGAGAATGTTGATCATAAGGAATATTTTTTTGATGTATTGCATGTTTCAAATGACGAAAAATCTGCTATTGATTATAATGTTATAATACGAAAAAAATATAAATGGTGTCAGCAAATGATTAAAAAAATATTGACTGATGAAGTTTATATAGGTAATTTAGTTCAATCCAAAACAACAAGTGTAAGTTATAAAAACAAAAAGAAAATAAAAAAAGATCCTAGTGATTGGATTCGTGTTGAGAATATGCATGATGCTATTATTACTGAGGATTTATGGATTAAAGCACAAGAAAGATTAAAAGAAAGAGCTAGATGTGATAAAAATGGAACGTATAATCCATTCCTTCACAAGTTATATTGCAAAGAATGTGGAAGAGTATTTACAAGATCTGGTGATTGTAAACATATTTATTATAGATGTAAGGATTTAGTTGAAAAATATCATACTTGCGATAATAGAAGTAGTATAAATAATAATGACCTTCATAGTTTAGTAATTGATGGTATAAATGAATTGCTTGATAATTTTTATAAAGATCAGGAGTTAAATAATTTCAAAGAAAATGATATTGATAATGATTTATTTAAAGAGAAATTAGATTCTTTAAATAAAGAATTAATTAGCATTGATAAGGAATTACAAACTAAAAAAACATACTTTCAACGTTTATATGAAGATAGGGCAAATGGGCTCTTAGATACAGAAGAATATATGATGTTAAAGACAAAATATAAAGAAGATAGTGAAAGACTAGAGAATAGAGCTAAAAAAATACATGAAGAAATAGAATTATGTAATACTAAAAAGAAAGTATTAAAAGGTAAGCAAAATATATTTAATAAATATAAACATGTCGAAAAATTAGATGTAGATATTGTTAGTGATTTTGTTGATAAAATTTTAATTGGAAAATTAGATAAAGTTAACAAGACTAGAGATATTAAAATTGTATGGAATTTTAGTGTATAAGTAAAATTTGATATAAACAAAGCACCAAC
>JBJEXX010000026.1:0-1549 GCA_051886215.1 Bacilli bacterium
TATGTCAATAATTTAGGAAAATGTCTCAAAAAAATTTAAACATTTGCGGGAAAATTTATTCCAATTTCCTTTTGACAAGCAGAAATATTTTTAATAATTTATAGTCGTTTATCTGATTGATATTTTCAAAAAATGAAAATATCAATCATTAAACTCCCTTAAGGTAAAAAATATTTCTTTCTTGTCAAAAGTTTTCTCGGCATAAAAACCCGCTTAAGCATACACATGACTTGTGTGTGCTTTTTTCATTTGCTTTTTGAAGGAAGCAAGTTTCCAAGGATGGGACATTGGAGGAATATATTTTTTCTTTTCTTTAACCTCAATAACTTCATCAAATTCTTTGGAAAATCTTTCATTTCTAAATAGTTCTTTTAACTCTAATACTTGTTCATCAATCGTAACTAATAATTCTCCATTAAAAGCTTTAATAACTAAACATTCTGTTTTGGGAGAGAAGCATTTAATTTGATTATTTAAATATGGTTGGTAGTACTTGTTTTGATATTTTATTGAATTACCATTATCAATCTTTCTAGGAGTTAAAACAGCTAGAGTATAATTAATTTGTTCTTCACTAGGAGAAGTTTCAAAGACTGATTCAAAACTCTTATAATCCATAGCAAATCTTTGATTAAAGTATGGAACAAAAACTTCTAAAAGATATTTGTTAGCATCTTCGATGGTAGTAATACCATGTAGTTTTAATTCATTTACTAATCTACCCTGAAAAGTACCATTAGTACGTTCTATTAATCCTTTGGCTTGAGATACTGATGATGTTTCAAGTTCTATACCTAGTTGTTTACAAGCATATCCATATTGAGTTAAAACATCTTTATCACTAGTTCTTTTATCAGGATTTAAGGACATGTAGTTAAACACAGTACGATTATCAGTAAAGAACTTATAAGGAATACCATAGTTGATTAATATTTGATATAAAACATGATAATAACCATTTAGAGTTTCCTGCTTATCAAACCAGGCCCCAACAATAGTAGAAGTAGCTTTATCAATAGCTAGGTGTAAGCAAGTTTTAATACCACCAAACCACATATGAATAGAACCATCCTGTTCAATAACTTCACCAAAGTATTTAGGTTTTTCACCTCTAGGGTGAGAATCTTCTAAAGCGACTTCATGATTAACTATAGTTTCTATTTGCTCATCACTCATAGCAAGATTGATTTTCTTTTCTTGAAGTAATTTTTGTTTAGTATATTCTCTTTTAGTTTTCTTTCTAGCTTTAGGAGATAATATACCAGCTTTAGTTAAAGTCTTATAAATAAAATCATAAGATACATCAATATTTTCATCCCTTTTTAGGAATTCTTTGAAATGATAAAAATTCCAGTCTTGATATTTACTCTTATATAAGAGTATAATATCTTCGGAGATTGAATTATCTAAAGCATTTATTGGTTTTCGTGTTCTATTGCCGTGAACAAAACCTGCTTTACCTTTCTCCTTATATTTGATAATAAGACGATCAACTTGTCTTCTTGATATACCGAGTTTTTTACTAGCTCGATTTTTGTTGCCATTATGG
>JBJEXX010000027.1:0-1545 GCA_051886215.1 Bacilli bacterium
CAATGTCATTAACTTAAGGATGCAGATTTTGAATCTGTGTCTTTTTAGTTTATAATAATATAAAAGAAGTAAAAGAGGTAAAAAATGAATTATTTGATGTATAATATAATTAAATTTAAAGAAAGTATTGATTGTGATAATTTAAATAATAGATGCAAGAAAAGAGAAAAAGATTTTTCAAGAAATCGTAAACTTACACCTAGAGATTTAATATTATATGCACTCAATAATAGAGGTAAAACAACAAAAATGGAATTATATGATTTTATACAAGAGTATAATATAGAAGAAGTTAGTACACCAGCATTATTAAAACAACGAGAAAAGTTAAATGAAAATATATTTAAAGAACTAAATAAAGAATCATTAATTAGGTTTTATGGAGAATTTCCACAAGAAGTAAAAACTTATAAGGGATATGTTTTAGGTGCGATAGATGGTTCAGATTGTGAAGTCCCAAATACCAAGGAAACAAGAGAAAGATACCAATCAATAAATTCTAAAGATGATGAACGAGTTGCAAGAATAAAATTATCAAATTGTTATGATGTTATAAATGGTTATGTATTAGATACTGAAATAGCAGAATATAAACATTGGGAAATGGATTTAGCAACCAAACATATAGAAAGTACTAATTATATAACAAAGTACTTTCCAATAATCTATGTTATGGATAGAGGATATTTTTCGCTTGCAACTATGTATCGCCTTATTAATGAAGGAACAAAGTTTATAATTCGCTTAAATAAAAGTTATTTGAAATCAGAACAAAAGTCAATGAAATCCAATGATGAAATTGTCGAAATAAAATATCAATACGATCGAATAAGAAATTATAAAGATAAAGATGAAGAATTTTATAACTATTATGAAAATGGAAATACAATTAGTTTAAGATTTGTTAATATTAAACTTCCAACAGGTGAAATTGAAACAATAATAACAAATATAAGCGAAGAAGAACTATCTGGTGAAGACATCAATATAATATATCAATTAAGATGGGGTATAGAAACTAGTTATCACGAATTAAAAGAAAGTATGCAAGTCACAAATATTTCAAGTAGTAAAGATACTATAATAAAGCAAGAAATATATTCACAAATGACGGTTTATAATATAATTCGTAGTATCTCGAATGATCTTAATACCCAAATAAATCAGAAAGATTTTAAACATCCTATGAAAGTTAATTTTAATATGGCAGTAGGATTTGTAAAAAGATTTCTAATAAAGATATTAATCGAAGATGATGAAGAAAAACGAAAAGAATTAAGTAATGTTCTATTTAATAATATTTTAAAAAACTTAATTCCAATTAGAAAAGGAAGAAAATATTCAAGAGATAAAAATAAAAAGTTAACTAATAAGCACCCAATTAATAAAAGAAAATCAATATAATTTTATATAATTAAATACCTATTAAGTTTGGGGTAAGGGGCATTATGCTCTAAATTTATTTTTTGTACGTAAAAAAGAAGAACCACATTATCAAAATATAATTCTTCTTTGAAATTTTCATATCTTAAGTTAATGACATTG
>JBJEXX010000028.1:0-23752 GCA_051886215.1 Bacilli bacterium
TTTTATTTAAAATAATAGAACTAACTTGGTTCCCAAAAGTAATAATTATTTTTGGTTTAATTATATTTATTTCTTTAAATAATAAATCAAGATATTTTTTTAACACTTCATCAGACAAAGGTCTCGCATCTATTTGTGTGCACTTTCCTAAATTAGTAATAAATAATTTGTTATTAGCTATTTCTTCATAAACATAATCACAAAATTCATAATCCCAATCTTTTGGTTTCTTCTCTTGAATATTGTTAAATGTTTCTTCACTTAATAAATTAACTTTATAGAACAACTTCCATATATTTTTAGTTCCTAACCATGGAGACTTCCTACCTTGCCAAGATTTATCACTTGCAATATTTTTACCAGTAGGATTCATAAATACAAAACAGATATCAGGATTTTCTTCACATCCACCATTATATATAGAATCTAATTCTTTAGCACCATATTTAACTTGTAATTTATCATAATCTTTTTTTAAATCTTCTATTTTCAAAACATTCACCTTCTTATATAAAAGTTTTCCATAAGTCGTAATTACCCCATTTTCCTTCAAAATTTAATTAATTTTTACTTATTAAATGTAAAAAGAAAACTTTTCAAAATTCTTTATTTATAAAGGTTTAATAAGAGTTTTCCATAAGTCGGTATATACCAATTGATACTCGTAGATGGTAAACTTTTTTGATTATCTTCTTTTTTCTTTTCTGCTCTAATTTTCCTTTTTTTATACATGTCCATAGTTATCACTTCCTTATACTAATTTTCATCATTATTTTCATAATATGGATTTAATGATTTATAAAAATCTCTTGGTGCATTTCCAATTTTATATTTTTCACCTTTTTAGCATTTTTAATAATTCCATGTGCAGGTTCAAGATAAGCATCCATACTATCAGCATAATTTATAATTATAACTTCAAGCATTTTGGGTAAAACAAGTGCACCCCACTCACTATATTCATTCATATGACTACCTATCATATGTATAATTTGATTTTTAAATTGCTCATCTATATTATATTTTTTTAAATAGTTTTCCACTATATGTGTTCCTTCATAAGAATGACCTAATAGATCCATACTATTACCATTTATAGGATTATATTTTTCACTATCATCAAAATTATTAAAATCATTACACTTTCCAATATCGTGAACTAATGCTCCAAAAATTATCAAATCTTTATCTACATCAAGATTAGGATACAAATTACAAATAGCGATTGAATTTTTTGTAACACTATATATATGATATAATAATCCACCTTTATAAAAATGATGTGAACCAGGTGTTGCAGGTTTATTAATTAATTTATCTTTATAATCATTATAAATTTCTTTACAGCATTCTCTTAATATAGGATTTTTTATTATACAGCTCATATCTAAACATTCATTATAAATTTTCTCATATGTCTCTGGACACCAGTTGATGCTCGTCGATGGCAAACTTTTTTCATTCTCACCCATCTTTTTATTTTTTCTCATCTCTCTTTTTTGATACATATCCATTATTTATCACTTCCATTCTCTATCATTCTAGCTTCATTTAAAAAAATATCAAAATCAGATTTATATAATTTGTCTTGTTTATTATTTTATATTAAAGTTTTCCATAATTCGGTGTATAACAATTGATATTAGTTTTATTTTCACTCATAAAGTACCTTCCCTTTGTCTATCAGGATTATATCACATTTATAATAAAAAAGAAAAAGTAATAATTACTATTACCTTCTTTGTTATTTTATTTCTAATTCTTTCAAGTGTTTCTTCAAAATAGTATTCTCCAAATATGTAATTAAGATTTTTTAATCTTTCATTAGCCATAACTACACCTTTAATCATATATTCTTTTAATATTTTTGTTGCTCAAATTCTAAAGTTTGTTGTTTTTTTCGAATTGACTCTATATCCAACTGCAATAATCATATCAAGGTTATATATCTTTACAGATTTTTTAGAATTATCAATGTCGGTTTTTCCGACGGTGTTATTTTCATCAAGTTCACCTCTATTTAATATATTATTAATAATATATTAACTCATTTTTATTAAATTTATTTTTTTATTTGATTATCTTCATTATTAAATATATCACTTATAGTTTTACTATTTGTTTTCCATCCATTTTTTAAAAGTGTTTCTATGGCTTTAGGAGTAATTTTATTAAAACCTAATTCATTTGAATAACTATAATATAAATCAAATTCTTCTAAGGTAAATATTGAAATATAATCTAGTGAATCTTCTTGTTGATAAGATAAATTATATTGTTTTAAAGAACTTTTTTCATCATTATTCAATATTTTATTTAATAAAGTATTAATATATCTAACTGCCTCATGATTTCCTTTAAATGTTTTAAATAATTCTTCTTTTGCACATTTTATTTTATAATCTACTTGTTCCTGTTTACTTAAATTATTTAAATCAGTATTATCCATTTTTTCTTTAAATTCATCAATAATATCATCAGTATATTTATTAGCTATAAAACCTATTTTTTTGTCTATTGCTTCACATTCTTTTTGCGAAATAATATCATATTTTCCTTCGGCATCAGTTGAAAAACCAAATTCTTTGGTACGCATATTTGCTTGTATATTAGCTAAATCTAAAGTTAAATCTAATAGTATATTTAAACCGTCTTTAAATTTTACATCTGTTGCGACATGTTCATTATTAAATTGCCTTCCATTTATTTTTCTTTCAACTACTTTTGCTTCGCAATTTGGAAGTATACCATTTATTAAAATAGCAAGTACCTCACTTATTTGATAACAAGTTTTGAAGCGACTAATACTATCTTTAGAATAATCTATCTTTGACAAAGCACTTTCTTCATCAACAATTATTCTATAATCATAACTAAATATTTTACCAAGTTCAATATAAATATATCTTACTTTTTCAAGATCATTTAAGTCTTCTGGAATTGTTGATATAATATAATTAATAGCCGGAATTATATTTGAATTAATATCGTTTGTCATATTATCACTCCTCTATTTTGATTATATTATTTTTATAATATATTGTCAAAAACTAGTAAATAATAAAGCTATTTTTTTATTAATCGCTTATTATTAGAATCTTTTTTATTGATAACTTCTTCTAAATAAATATCAATATATTCTGGTCTTTTAACTTCTATAATTTTGTTTCCATCATAAAAACATTCGGGAACTTTTATATTTAATGATGACTCCAACCAAGCTGCAACAATATGTCTATGGCAAAATTCATTTGAATTTTCATAGCATAATAAAATAGAATTATCTAAATCATTATATACTTGTTCTGGATCAAGTTTTTCTAATACTTCATTATAATAATGTTCTATATAGTATTTTGTACTTTCTTCAAATGATACTTTATCTTTTAAATCGTGCCATGTCTTCCAAAATAACAATTTAGGAGCTAGTTTAGGATAACATTCACCACTAAATGGATTACCATTATCATCAATAAAGTCTCTTCCTCTATTTCCTGAAATGGATACTAATCTATATTTATCAGTTTTAAATTGCTTATGTGAGCTTGTATAAATCATATGTACCTCCTATATATTCTTTATAGTTATTTTATTGCCATCTATCTTAACTTCTCCACCAATTGGAAATGTAAAGATTGGTGTAGTGTGACCAAAATCTGCATTTATAATAATAGGTATATTATTTATTTTTTTTGTTTTTAAAATATTAATCCATTTTTCATTGGTCATATTACTTTTTATTTGAGCCCTACCAATAACAAGACCATTTATTTTTTTATTTTTATAGCAGTGTAATAAAGATTGTAGGTTTCTATCAAACTCTCTCATAAACTCATCACCTACCAAATCATCATCTTCAATAAATAAAATAGTATTATCAAGATCAGGCATATATTCTGTTCCTTGCAACAAATTTAAAGTGCATAAATTACCACCAATAATTCTACCTTCACTAATATCGTTATTAATAACTTCTATTCCCGCATTCTCTATAAAGTTACGCTTTTCTTGATCTAAAAACCATAAATCATCACTCCACTCATTGGAAGATTCTATAATTATATCTTCTTTTGTCATAAAGATTTTTTTAAAATATTTCAAAGTATAATCAGAACCTTTTTTCATACCAAAAGAAGAAAAATGTGGACCATAATAAGTAACTAAACCCGTCTTAACATATATAGCATTCAATAAAGCTGTTATATCAGAAAAACCACAAATAATTTTAGGATTATTTTTTATGAGTTCATAATCAATATAATCCAATATTTGATTAACGTTAAAACCACCAATTACAGTTAAGATAGCCTTAACATTTTTATCTTTAAAAGCATCATGTAGATCATTAACTCTATCTTCAATTGAGGCACAACAAAAGTCATCATTTGTAGTATTATTTACATTTTTTCCAAAAGTTACTTTGAATCCCATTTCAGTCAATCTAGAAGTTGCAATGTTCATAGTTTCATCATTTAATAAACTCATACTTCTAGAAGGAGCAATTACTCTTATTTCATCACCTTTTTTTAATTTATTTGGAATTATTGTTTTCACTCTATCACCTCTTTCATTTATTTTATTTTTTTTTACACAATATAAAGCATAAACTACTTCTTTCTATTAATTTATTTTACTAACAATAAAATCTATAACATTACTTTCATCTTCTTTAACAGATAATTTATCCTCTTCAGTTAATTCTGTAAAATATTTGTTTAGTTTTTTATTAATTGAAATAGTATTTAAAGGATAACCAGGCTCTACTATATCTGAAGGTTTATCTACTATATAAAAATCATTTTTACTCCAAGTATAGGTGTATTCTTCACCATTAACAATTAACGCAATACCATATACCCATCTAGCAGTTATTTTGCCATTTTCACCATATTCTTTAGCAAGATTAGTATAATACTCTATCATTTCCTCATCAGTTAATCTTTTACCATTTACTCTTCTTACATACATTCCTGGTTGTTTATCAGTAGGAACGTTTTCTAGATATAAATTATCATCCATAGCTAAAGTAGTCATTTTCGTCATTTCATAACATGCTCTAGCTTTTATTAAAGCATTTTCAATAGCATCTTTACCATTTTCTTCTACCTCTAATTTTATATTCATATCTAAAAGAGATACTATCTCTATATCGTGCTTTAATAAATTTTTTGTAAATCTTTTTGCTTTTGTTTGATTATTAGTAGCAAATAATATTTTCTTCATACATTACCTCTTTTGTTTAATTTTTTTAATTCTTTTATACTAATATCATCATTTTTATATAACAATATATTCTCTTCTTGTTTAGCATAGTCTTCTAATAAATTATGATGTATAGGATTTTGAGCTTTCAAATCACTTCTTTTTAAGTCAAATAATAATTTAATTTCTTCTGCACTGAACTTATTTATTATTTCAATAGCTTCTTCATTTATTTCTTCAAACCTATAATCGTGATATATTAATAACTTAGAAACTATTTTTACAAACTCATCATTTAAATTATTCTCTTTAGCAAATTTTAAAAATATTTCATTTGATATATTCCAATGATTATAAAAATGACCAATATTTTTTTCATCTTCAGTATAAGCAAGTGGCTTTCCTATATCATGAAATAAAGCAGTAAGTCTCAAAATTAAATTACTTGGTACTCCATCCACAACATGTAAAATATGTTCATAGACATCATAAATGTGCCAAGGATTATTTTGATTAAAGCCTTTACATATTTTCAATTCCGGTATAAATTCAAATAATTTTTCTTCATTTTTTCTAATATATATACTAGGTTTAGGCTGTACTAATATTTCAAATAATTCTTTTAAATTCATATATCCTCCAATTATTTTTTTATAGTTTTTTCTAAATAGATTCTTTTTTGGAATCCTCCTCTTTTTTGTCTTTTTTCATAAGCTTTATCTATAATATCATTTAAACTTTTATTTTCTAATTTAGCTATAGATTCCATTACTTCTAATACATCCGCTAATTCTTCCATTATTTCATTATCTTTTGCTTCTATTACTTCATTACTTTCTTCTAATAGTTTTTTATATAATTCTTTTCTATATTCATCATCATTTAAAGTTCTTGTAATAGCAATTTCATTATCTTTATTAATTATATCCGGAATATTATCTCTTACTAATTTATTATATACTTTTTCCATATCTTCTAACCTCTTATCATTTATAATAGGATTCAAACTCCTACTTTTTATATTTTCTAATTTTATATCATCTATTTCTTCTATTTTTATATTTTCAAATTCATATAACATTTCATTTAAATCTTTTATACCACTATTTTTTATTTTATTAAGCAAACTATCTTCATATAAAATGAATAAATCATTATATTGAATAATATTATTATTTATTGCTTTTTTTGTTATATTTGCCAGTAATTCCATCATATAATTATCTTCTTTAGAATGACAATATTCATCTATTTTCTTACTAGTGTCATAAGCTAATCTAGCGCTTTTTAATGTTTTAAAACCTAATTCTTGTTCATTATCTTCATTAATGAATATATCTAAATTATCAACTATTTCCTTAATATCTTCTTTTTTAAGATTTTTCACCCAAGCATATCCAGTTAATATAATACCATCTAATCTATCTGCACAAAGTTTAGGTCTTTTATTATCAACTATTGTATATTTTTTAAAATCTATTATATCCTCTACTTTTATATTATTTTCTTCTAAATATTTTCTTAATAACTTATCATTTTTAATAATATTTTCTGTAAAAGCTTCAGTACTTTCTTGAATCTCATAATCTTTATTCATATAATCAATAACATGAGAAAAACAAGGTGTACCGATATCATGAAATAATCCTGCCAAAGTTGCTTTTTTATCTTTAGTAAAGTTCCAAGTCAATAAAGCAACAGTAAGAGAATGATCATATCTACTTATTTTTTCTTCAAAATTATATATGTTTTTAGAAGCATAATCCATACCACAAAAATAGCCTATTTTTTCTAACCTTAATAAGCTAGGAATATTTAAATATTTTTGTAAAAAATCTGGTATTTTATTATTACTAATTAACTTTAAATAATAACTATATATATCTTTATTATTCATATAATTCTCCTAAAAACAATTATAACATATATACAATTAAAAAAGTGGAATAATCCACTTTTTAATACTTTTTACCAAATCTAGAGAATGGAAAAACAGTTAAAGTTGTTTGACCTTGAATTTCATCAATCGGAATAAAGCCTATATATCTACTATCTAAGGAATCCGTTCTATTGTCTCCTACTACAAAATAATTATCTTTTGGTACCTTTTTACTACCTAAACTAGTTATATTAAAATCTTCTGTTTTAGCATGATTAAAATTTTCTTTAACATATTTACCATTTATATACAACTTATTATCTTTATATTCTACTGTTTCTCCTGGCAAACCTATAACACGCTTTATAATATATGTATCATGATCATATATTACAACTATATCAAATCTTTTAATATCCGAAAATTTATATTTTATTCTATTTAAAATCATTACATCTCCATCTTTTAAAGTAGTATCCATAGATGTACCTTCAACCATAACTGGAGTTACTAGAAATTGTTTTATAAGTATAACTACTATAAATATAATTATGTATGGAGCAAATTCTTTTAACCAATTTTTCTTTTTTTCTTCCATAACCATCACCAAACTAAAAAAGTAAGCTTCTAGCTCACTTTTATTTTTGTCCTCTTTCTTTGATACGATATGAACCAACAATATTTCTTAAGAAATTTAATTTAGCCCTTCTTACTTTACCATGACGAAGCACTTCGATATAAGCAAGTTTTGGAGAATGAATTGGAAAAATTCTTTCAACTCCAACACCATAAGATATTTTTCTTACAGTAAATGTTTCACTTATTCCAGCACCTTTTCTAGCTATTACTGTTCCCTCGAAATCTTGAACACGTTCTCTTTTTCCTTCAATAATCTTAACTCCTACTTTTACAGTATCTCCTACTCTAAATTCAGGAATATTAGGATTTTTTTGTTTTTCTGTAATTCTATCAATTACATTACTCATGATATCTCTTCCTTTCTAAAATATATTTGATCATATATTATTATACAGCGGATCAGTACGCATATAAATATAACATAAAAATTAGTTTTAAGCAAGTAATTTAATTATTTTTTGTTTTTAAGTAAGATTTTGGTATTACATTTCCTACATCATTATCTTTCTTTGTTTCAATATAATTAAACTCACATAAATTTAAAAAACCATTTATCCAACGAGTTTTTACTCCTTTTGGTTTATTACTATCTTTATTAGAATCCATAGAATAATTATATAAATTGTCTAATATCTTATTCATATTTAAAAATTCTATATTATTTTTTCTATCCATCTTTTTAATAACTGCTTTAACAAAATCAGGATAATTATATACACTTCCAATATTTACTTTTATTTTTTCTTGTATTTCAATACCTAAAATATGTAATTGATCATATGGTTCTATGGAAGATAAATCTTTATCACTATTACTAAAATCAAATTCCCTTTCTATTCTATGCCTTAAAGCAATATTTTTAACATAATTATTTAATTTATCATAGTCATATGATACTTCATATATATCAATACTATCTTTATTCAAAACACTAATTTTTTCTTTTACTATCATTGTTATTACATCCTAAAACTTTTACTTTATTACTTTCTATATTTTTAATAGCATCTGTTAATTCATAAACATCCATAATCCATAATTGATATTCCTCTGTATTTTTAACTGGTTCAAAATCTTCAATATCCTGTTCATTAACTAATTCATCTTGAAATAAGCAAAAATAGTAATTAGCTAATGCTCTTTTTCTAGCAATATCCATAGAATTCTTTTCTAATAAAAAATTATTTATACGTAATATATTATCTCTTATTCCACCTATTAAATTAAATCCTTTATAACCATTTACAGAGCTTATTGCGTTTATAAATGGAGATAATTTTACACCAATACCATGTATTTTATATAAATTATCTTCAGCATAGTAATTTCTTTCACACTTAATTATTTCATCTACTGGAGTATAAATAGTTAAATCTTCATTTTTTATTACTGATTCTGGTAATGCAACTTCAAAATTAACCTGTTCCGTATCTTGATTTTCAAATTCCTTATAAAAATAGTACATTTCTACAGGATCATAAGAAACTTTATAAGTTACTACTTTATCACCTTGAACTATATCTATATATTCACTTTTCATAATATTTTTTCCTTTTCATTTTATTATTTTTAGTAGTTTGAAATTGATGATTAGCAATTACTTCATCTCTTAATAAATTTAGAAATTCTATTTTTTCCTTATTTGTTAAATTATTATAAGAAGTACCTAATTCATTATTTTCTATTCCTTGTTCTATATTTTTTCTTTCATTTTTAATAATTTCTATCTTTTGATAATCTTCTAAAGTTTCAAAAGTATTAATTTTATTATTCATTAATTCTTCTCTAGCAGCTTTAAATTTATGTTCTTTTATAATTGCGTTTTCCTGTTGTAACCTTAGTTGTTCTTTATCAATTATAATGCCATCAGAAATATATTTTTGTTTATCAATTAAATAAAATTCTTTAAAACTAGTAGGATAAGATATAAATATTGCCATATTTATAAATGGTATGAATGAAACACCTATTTCTTTAAATATTTCTTTAAAAAACTTATTTTTATTACTAATTTCATAATTTTCTTTTTTAAATTTTTTTGTTTCAATACATTTAGCGATTATTACATTAGCTGTATCTATAACAACACAACCTGCATATATTCCAGCAAGCCAATAAAAAATATTCATATTTTAACCTCCAAAAAGTATCTGTATTATAACAAAAAATGATAGAAAAGTCAATTGATCTATCATCTTGCTAAAACAATAATAAATGTATTTTCGTTTTCACTATTTTTATTTTATAATATTTCATAATTTGATCTACTTTCTCAATAATTTATTCTTTAGATGTTTAGGTGTTTTATATTCAATATTATAAGTACTTAATACTTCTTCCCTTAAAATATCTAAAAATTCTATTTTTTCTTCTTTAGTTAATTGATTATAAGCATTTCTTAACTCATCATCAGAAGAGTTGTTATATACTTTTTCCCTTTCTTCTTTTAAAACTTTCAACTTGTCAACATCATTTAAAGTTTCAAAGTTTGCCATCTTTTCTTCGTGAAAACTCTTTCTAGCTTCCTCGAATTTTTCTTGTTTAATAATATAATTTTCTTCATATTCTAAACGTTCTTCGCTCTTTTTTAATAAATAATTATTAATTAAGTGTTGTTTATAATTACGATAATCTTCATCAAACTCCTTTGTCAAAAGTATTGGAGAAGCAAAAGCCATCATAGTATTAAAACCAGGAAATAAAATAATAAACAATAACACAGCAAAATCACTCTTGTCATCTAAAAATATAGAACTCGTTTTTCCTTTTTTGATAATATAACCTTCTTTTTTTATTTTATTTTTAATTTTTAATACATGACCTGCAAAAGATGCCGCTGTAGCTAAGACACTTACTCCATAAATACTTCCCATTATAATTCCAAACATAGTGACCTCCTCTAAATATAATTGTCGCTATTATACTAAAAAAGTTAGTTTCTGTCAAACTAACTTATCATTTCTATAAAATCATCTAGTGTAATATCATTAAGTATTACATATCTCGGAATCAAGTAATTATTATCTGTTCTTTTGCTCTTTCTATTTCCTCCCACAAACGCAACTTGAAACATTTCTTTTACTACTTCAATTGTTTTCTCATCATGAATATAGAAAGGATAACAATAAGCAATTGGTTCGTTACCAATTATATCTAAAGATTTTTTTATATCGTTTCTAATACTTTCTTTATCTAAAACAAGAGTTTTTATACCACAATTACCATTATTACAGAAATTCCTGTCATGTAAAGAATGACTATGTGACTGTATTTCTAAATTACCGGTACGATATTTTGACATCGGCCAAAAACTAGTAATTAAGAAAAGAGTTGCTTTTTGATTATATTTATCTAAAACATCAGGAAGAATAGTATCAGTTCCAAGTGCTCCATCATCAACAGTAAGTAAAACGCTTTTTTTAGGTACTTCTATTTCTCCTTTTAGCCATTTATTATATTCATCCATAGTAAGACTCTTATAATTATTATCTTGTAAATATTTCATCTGTTCTTCAAACTTATCTTTTTTTAACGCAATTACCTCATCACATTCACCATCAGTAGTATAAAAGAAATGATAATTTAATACCGCAATTGAAGTGGCATATTCACTACTATCAAGTTGTTTTCCTTCAAATATATCATTAAAACGTTCTATAGTTGTAAATTTATTAATTTTATACCAATATAATTTATCTTTAGAAGAAAAAGCATCATTCTCAACAAAATTTAATTCTAGATCTTTTTCTAATGTATAATTTATATTATATTTTTTTAATATATTTTGAAATTCAGAACTTTCTTCTTGTAATACGATAAAAACAGTATTCTTAGCAAATAAAATATTTTCTTCCAACCATTTATTATATTCATCTTTAGTAATAGTTATATATTTTTTATCATTTAATATTTTAATAAATTCTTCTATATTTGCCGTTTTATCAAAATATATAACAGGCATAGATGTAATTGTTTCAATGTCACTATTTTTTACTTTTTTAAATTCATTTATATCGTCTTTTTTTACTTGTACTATTTCCTTATTATATATACAAGTATAAAAATCTTTACTTTTTTCTAAAATTTTTAATTCTAATTCCTCTTTTATTTTTAAATATTTTTTTTCATTTTTATATATAATTGCATTTTTCTTAGTAACTATATTTTCATTAAATAAAATACTATTATAAGATACCTCTTCTTTATTTTTACTTTTAGTTAAATCTTTATATGTAATATAGTAATCATTATCTTTTAATTTAAAATAATCTCCTTCTATGTTAGATAAAGAAACTATATTATTTTTATAAATAGTTCCAATCTTTATATATTTATTATTTTCTTTTTTATAAACAATTTTATTTGTTGTAGTTTTCATATAATTACTATAAATAGATTGTATTTTATTTTTATTATAAGCAAAATAGAATAATATTCCTAATAAAATTAAAATACCTAATATTAATATTAATTTTATAAAATTTAATTTTTTTAACTTTCTTCTTTTTTTTCTAGTTTTGTTCTTTATATTTTCACTTACCTCTATATTCTTTTTATTATTTTTTTTCATACTCTCACCAATATTAAAATAGCATACTTTTATCTAAAATTAAATATAAAATTAAAATAAATTTAAAGATATATACATAATAATTATTCCTATCAAGAAAAATATTATAGTTTTAGACTTATTTTTATACGATAAAGATTCTGGTAATAATTCAAAGAACGCAATATATAACATTATTCCTGCGATTATAGAATATAGTAATCCAATAAAAGAAGAAGTTATAAATTTAGATAAAAATAAATAGGCTAATATTGCTCCTAATGGTTCACTCATTGCCGAAATAAAAGTATATAAAAATGCTTTTTTCTTATTTTTGGTTGCATAATAAATAGGTACCGCAATTGATATACCTTCTGGTATATTATGAAGTGCAATAGCCATAGATAAATTAATTCCTAAATGAATATCTATTGTAGTAGTCATATATGTTATTATTCCTTCTGGTATATTATGAATAATAATTGCTAGCATTGATATAAATCCTATTTTATACAATCTGCTTTCTTGATTGAAATTAATTTTTTTATCGAAAAAATTCGATATTATAAAACCTATATTAATACCTATTAAAGATAATAATATAGTTGGGAATGTTTTATATACATTATGAAGTTCTTTAATAGATTCTGGAATTAAATCTAAGATAGATACACAAAACATAACTCCAGATGCAAAAGCTAATGATGAAATTAAAACATTATTATGTTCTTTTTTATAAATAAACAAGTAACCTATCATAGTAGAAAGACCTGCAAGAAGAGGTAATAAAAAAGCTAAATTAAAAGACATATAATCACCAATTAATTATATGTCTTTTAGAAAAATTAATTAATTTTTTAATTCCAGTCCTATAGGACAATGATCGCTTCCTAATACTTCATTATAAATATTAGTAGCACTAACATTATTAATAAAGTCTTTATTTACTAGAAAATAGTCAATTCTCCAACCGATATTTTTTTCTCTGACACCTTTTCTATAGCTCCACCATGTATAATAGTCTGTTTTATTTTTATTAAAATACCTAAAAGTATCTATAAATCCACTATTTAATAATTTTGTAAATTTTTCTCTTTCTTCATAAGTAAAACCAGCATTTCCAATATTAGCTTTGGCATTTTTTATATCTATTTCTTCATGGGCAACATTAAAATCACCACATACAACAACATTTTTTGTTTTAGCAAGAGTATTTAAATATTTTCTAAATAAATCTTCAAAATTCATTCTTGATTTCATTCTAGATAAATCTCTTTTAATATTAGGAACATATACATTTACTAAATAAAAATTATCATATTCTAAAGTAATAGTTCTACCTTCATCATCATATTCTTCATTATCTATACCATACTTTACACTTATTGGTTTTATTCTAGATAATATTAAAGTACCAGAATATCCTTTTCTCTTAGCAGGATATAAATATTCATAATAATCTTTAGGATGAAAATCATATTGTTCTATAGTGGCTTTTGTTTCTTGAAAGCAATATATATCAGCATTAGTTTTGAGAAAGAAATCAATCAAACCTTTTTTTATACATGCCCTAATACCAGCAACATTCCATGATACTAATTTCATTTGCAAGCCTCACTTTTATAATTACTACAAATTAGACATACGTCTGTTTCATATTTTAAACCATTTTTCTTAATAATTACATAACCACTACAATCTTCTTTTTCTATATCTTTAACATCTGTAAGATACCCTTTTTGTATAAATGTTGTTATGTCAACTTTGATACCATCTTTTGGAATACTATTTCTATGATCAGTACCATAATCTTTTGCCGCTAAAGAAATATTATCTGAAATTATTTTATAGTAAGATGAATTAAATTTATTTTTAACACCAATTATACTTACTGTAGCAATTAAAGATATGACTCCCAAGACTGTTACTGCAATTAATATTTCTACTAATGTAAATCCTTTATTATTCATAATATACCTACTTTTCATCCATTGTTAGAACAGATAAGAATGCTTCTTGAGGTATTTCTATACTTCCTACTTGTTTCATTCTTTTCTTTCCTTCTTTTTGTTTTTCTAATAATTTTCTTTTTCTTGTTATATCTCCACCATAACATTTAGCTAAAACATCTTTTCTTAGAGCTTTTACATCACTTCTAGCAATAACTTTATTTCCTATAGAGGCCTGTATTGGTACTTCAAATAATTGACGAGGAATTATCTCTTTTAAATGTTCTACAACTAGTTTTCCTCTATGATAGGCAAAATCTTTATGAACTATGGTACTTAAAGCATCTACAGTTTCTCCATTTAATAAAATATCAAGTTTAACTAAATCACTACTTTTATATCCTATTACTTCATAATCAAAAGAAGCGTATCCTTTAGTAAATGATTTTAATTTATCAAAAAAATCATAAACTATTTCTGATAAAGGTATCTCATAAATAATATCTACACGAGTTGGATCTAAATAATCCATTTTTATAAAGTTTCCTCTTTTATTTTGACAAAGTTCCATAACTTGGCCTATATAATCAGTTGGTGTATATATATTAGCTTTAACATAAGGTTCTCTTATATCTTTAATATTTACTTTATCTGGCATTTTAGTAGGAGCGTCTATAATTTCTTTGTTTCCATTAGTAAGATATACTTCATAAATAACTGAAGGGCTAGTCGCAATTAATTCTATATTAAATTCTCTTTCTATTCTTTCTTGTATTACATCCATATGAAGTAGTCCAAGGAAACCTGTTCTAAAACCAAATCCCAAAGCTTTAGAAGTTTCTGGTTCAAATACAAGTGATGCGTCATTTAACTTTAACTTTTCTAAAGCTTCTCTTAAATCATCATATCTAGTAGAATCAATAGGATAAAGTCCACAATAAACCATAGGTTTCATACTTTTATATCCTGGTAAAGGATTAGTACATGGATTATTACATAAAGTTATAGTATCTCCTACTTTAACATCAGATACACTTTTTATAGCTCCAAAAATAATTCCTACTTCACCTGCTTCTAAAGACTTGACTTTTTCTTCTTTAGGGGTATGAGTAATTATTTCAACAACTTCATAATTAGCTTTTGTTTGAATTAAGTTTATTTTGTCACCAACAGACACTCTTCCGTTAACTATCCTAACTGAAATACCAGCTCCTCTATAAGAATCAAAAAAACTATCAAATATCAATCCCTGTAAAGGTAGTGCTTTATTTCCATTTGGTGAAGGTATTCTTTCAACAACAGCTTTTAACAATTCATCTATACCTACTCCTGTTTTAGCACTAGTTAAAATTATCTCTTCTTTATCAAAGCCCAAATTATTAACTAATTCATTTGTTACTTTTTCAATATCTGCATTTGGTAAATCTATTTTATTAATAACAGGAATAATTTTTAAATCATGTTCCATAGCCAAATATAAATTAGCTAAAGTTTGAGCCTCTACCCCTTGAGCTGCATCAACTACAAGTATAGCTCCTTCACAAGCTGCAAGAGAGCGTGATACTTCATAAGTAAAGTCAACATGTCCAGGAGTATCTATTAAATTAAGTAAATATTCATTTCCATTATATTTATATTTAAGTCTAACTGCATTTAATTTAATAGTAATTCCTCTTTCTCTTTCCAAATCCATATTATCTAAAAGTTGATCTTTCATTTCTCGTTTAGATAAAGCGTTTGTATTTTCTAAAATTCTATCTGCAAGTGTACTTTTTCCATGATCAATATGTGCGATTATAGAAAAATTTCTTATATTATCCTGTTTCATAAAATCACCTACTAAAATTATATCAAAAGTAAAAATATATGTAAAAGAAAAGATTTAAAAAAAAGAAAGTTAAACTTTCTTTCATAATTAATATATTATTATCCTATTGTATATGGGTCAGCACTTGTTCCACTTCCAGAAGTTATAGTCGCAGTAGATTTTAAAGTTATAACTGGACGAATTACACCAGTAACTCCTATATTATAATAGCTCAAGCCGCCACTACTACCTAAATAAACCACCTGTGCAGTATTGTTAAAGACAGCAGGTGAAAGAGTCCAAAATGATTTAGATATTCCTAAATAACTACCTCTTTTTTTATATCCTCCTCCAGCTAGAATAGCCTCATCTGCACTTATTAAAGCTACCTTACTTTCTAATTTATCATCATCATTACAACTTAAATCTGGTTTTAAAGCAGTTGAAGTATAAAAATCTTGGGGATTATTAACAGAGTCAATCTCATGATTATATGTTCCCCTAGCATATATACCATATACATTAGTTGAGCCATTTGAAAACAAATAATTTGCAAAATCATTAGTTGAATCTTCTCTCATATCACTACAATATGTACTTGTTTTTATATATTTATCATAATTTACTAAGTTTGTATTATACCAATTATCTACTGTTGTTTTTATCTCACTATTTATATATTTTGCGTCTGATGAATTACCATTTTTACTATTGTAAATATAGGCACTTTCATCCATTCTATCTGCTAAAATTAATCTTACACTTCCATCCTCTAATATTCTTACTATTCTCCATGTAAGTCCTCCAAAACTTACATAGTTATTTACCTCTATTCCTCTATAATAATATGTAGTTCCGCCAAACATATCTGGATACGTATATAATCCACTTGTTTCTTTTGTTTCATCAAATGCATATAATAGTTTCGTCTCACTACTTCTTCCTTGTATTGTTTCGTTTTGATATATTTTATAAGCAACTGTTCCTTCTTTGAATACATTTGTTGTACTTGTTATTTGACTAGCATTTAGTTCTATATTAGCTCCAAATATCTTACCTGAAGCTTCTTCTTTTGTTGCCTCATAATCTATCCATATGTTTAATTTATATGTCTTTTCTTCTCCTACTTTTATTATATCTGTATCTATTTGATATAAATTTTCATTTGTACTTGTTTTTGTTAACACTGTTTCACTTAATAACTTTGGTTCTATAGTTATTGTTTCGCCATCTTCTATTAAATTATATCTTACTGCTTTTGCTGGCATATCAGTAATTGTTAATTCTTTTATATTTAATTTATAATAAGCATCTATTGTTCCATCATTTACTACTTTAAATTCATATGATTCTAATTGTAATCCTTCCTCATTTGTCATTGGATAGGCTTCATTTAAATTTATTCCATATCCCTCTGTTTCCTCATTTCCTTCTAAATCTGTTATTTTTAGGGATAGTTTCGCAGATGTTAACTTACTTTTTTTAGTTCCACTTAATACTACATTAAATAAAGCATAACTTACTCCAAACATTAATAAGAATAGTCCTAATAGTGCGGTTATCTTTAATATTTTATTTCTTCTTGCAACTCTATTTTCCATACTTTAACTCCTATTCTATAGTCATTATAAATTAAAATTCTATTCTAGTCAACTTTAGAATTAGTTTTATAATTCAAAAAAAAGAAAGTTTAAACTTTCTTTCTTACATCATATTTTCAATACAATCTTCTATGTCATCTGTTGCTTTACAAAAATCTTTTCTCATTTTTTTTGCTTCTTTAGGATTATTCTTAATCCACATAAATACACTTAAAGATGTAAGTGCTGCAGCGGCAACTGTAGCCATAATACAATTTTTTTTATTCATTATATCACCTCTATTAAAAATATGATTGGTAACAAGTACCATTTATATTATGGTGATTTTTATTTTTTTTATTCACTTAAAAATTCTTTTTTTAACATCTCACAAATACTTGTTTTTCTTATATTGGTGTTATTGTTTTGAACTGCATATTCTAAAGCATTTATATCTCCTATTAAAAATAATCTTTTTTTACATCTGGTTACTGCAGTATAAATTAATTTTTTATAAAGCATTTTATTATAATTTTTTACTAATGGCAAAATAACAACATCAAATTCGCTTCCTTGAGACTTATGTATACTTATGGCATATCCATGAGTGATACTATTAAAATTAGCAGGTGTATATTTTACAATATTACCATCAAAATCAACATATATTTCTTTTTTATTTTCATTATTTATTTTTGTAATTATACCAATATCACCATTAAATACATTATCATCAGGCATATTAGTCAATTGCATAACTTTGTCTTTTTCTCTATATACAATTTGATTTACTACTATTTCTCTTTTATTATCTTTCTTCTTATTAAAATATTCTTGTAATAAAACATTTAATTCATCTATTCCATTTTTTGTTTTATACATGGGAGCAAGTACTTGAAGATGCTCTTTTTCTTTTTTATTTAAATCCTCCAAAACTTTTATAATATTGTCTTTTACTAATTCTGCTTGACATGGTATAAAAGTTAAATCTTTCTCTTTATTAAATATATCAGTTTCTATTAATTCATTTTTTATATTATAAGCCAAAGTTATTATATTAGAATTTTCTTTTTGACGATATAATTTATCTAATTTAATTACATTTATGACATTAGATTCTATAATATCTTTTAAAACTTGTCCAGGACCTACACTAGGTAACTGATCATAATCACCCACTAAAATTATTTTAGTATCTATTTTTAGTCCTTTTAATAAGTTATCAAATAGATAAGTATCTAACATACTAGTTTCATCTATAATTACTAATTTCACATCACTTTTATTTCTTTCATTTACTTGATATGTATCAGTATCTTTGTTCCATTTTAGAAACCTATGAATAGTTGAAGCTTTAATATAAGTAGTTTCCATTAATCGCTTACTGGCTCTACCTGTTGGAGCTAGAAGAGCAATTTCTTTTACAAGATCATCTTGTGTAAGCTTATATTTTAATCTATATGCTTCGCATATTGCTTTAATTATAGTTGTTTTTCCTGTTCCAGGTCCACCTGTTATTACTAAAATATTTTTTAATAGCGCAGTTTTTATTCCCAACTTCTGCTCATCATTATAAATAACCCCGAAATTCTTTTGTAATTTTTCTATATAATCATCTATATTTTTATCTTTAGTAACTTTTTTAGTTTGTAAATAAAAAAGTCTTTGTGATATATTTCTTTCTGCTTCATACATGCTTAGTAGATAATAACGATCTTCTTTATTTACTATTTTTATATTTTTTATTAATAAATCTAATGCACAATTATATATTTCTTTATCTAATCCTGGAATTATTCTAATTACATAATTATATATTTCTTCTTTATATAAATAAGAATGACCTACTACATTATAAATTTCATTAAATACATATATTATAGTGGCAGACACTCTTCTTATATCATCTTTTTCTATATTATTTTTTAAAGCAATATAATCTATTTTTTTAAAAGTTATATCTTTAATATCTTCATAAATAATATATATATTTTCCTCTATTATTTCAAATGTTTTACTACCATACTTATTATATACCAAAATACTATCTTTAGTAGAAAAACCTAAATCTGTAAGTTGTAAAATACTTTGATAACTAGATTCATATTCAATAAGTTTAGTATGTAGTTCTTGAACATTTTTTTCTGTAATACCAGGAATTAATAATAAATTAGTTGGGTTTTCTATAATTATATTTAAAGTATCTTTTCCTAAAACATTAAATATTTTTAAAGCTTTTTTTTCACCTATTCCTTTAAATATACCACTAGTTAAAAAAGCAATAATACTATCTTTCTCTTCCGGTAAAACTTTTTCATATTTTTCAACATTAAATTGTTCTCCGTATTTTTCATGTGTTATAAGTTTTCCATAAAAAATATAAGTATCTATTTCATTTAATTCATTAAAGTATCCAGTAAAAGTAATAATTCTATTTACATAAATATTTAATTCATCTTCATTAGTTTCTTTTACCTTAAAAAGACCTATTACATAACCAGTTTCACTTTTGAAAATATTTTTTTTAAATTGTCCTTTGATGTATGTATTCATATTAACCTCTTTTTTAAATTATAATAGTATTCAAAATAAAAAGCAAATTCTTTATTAGACTTTGCTTTAAGAGGTACTAGTAGTATTACTCTTGGTTTCTTGACTACTTTCTACAGTAATTTTTGATTTGTATGAAGTATTCATCAAACTGTTTCCCTGTTCATCTGTATTTGGCATATCACTAGATATCCATAATACGATAGTATACTGTACAGAATGTTCTGGTTCTAACTCTATTCCTTCTTCTATTATAGAACCAAACTCTTCCATAGTCATAGGAGTAGAAAAATCTCCATCATTTTGTTTAATAGCTATTTTTAAATATTTGTCTGGAATAGTTGATGTAATATCAGAAAAATATATTTTATTTATAGTATTAGCTTTACCACTATTAGTAATAGTAAACGTATATGGATCATTTAACATTCCTTCATCATCGCTTTTAGGGCCTTCATTAGTTAAATTTATATATTCACTTCCATCATCAAACTCTACTTCAAAAACTAATGATTTTAAATAATTAGTTTTTTTACCTGATACTTTAAATGAAAATAAAGCATAACTTGTTCCAATAATTAACGATAGAACTAATATAATTAAAATACAACTAATAATCAAACCACGATTTTGTTTTTTGGCTTTTGTATTAACTTTTTTCTTCATTTTCTTTTTTTTCATATTATCACCTATTTTATTTTTATATTATTAACAATATCAGTTATATTTGATGTATTAATAATTTCTTTTATATTATCTTTCACTAAAGTTCCTAAATCTTTATAAAAATTAAATACATCTATAAATACTTCATTTGCGTTACTATAACCATTACTAGCATAAAACACTGCAGCTGTGGAGCCAATAGTAACAGCCGCAATAAAAGCTAATTCACCTGCAAATACAGCTACATTTTTAACACCATGTTTCATTAATTCATACTTATTATTCATTTGCATAGTAAGTTTAACATCTTCTATTTGAGTGGTTATTGAAGCATAATCTTCTATATCTTTATCAACTATCAATAAAAATTTATTGGCTTTACTATCTTTTTTAGGAATAAATTCATAATAATCTCTTTTTTTATCTTCTTCTGTAGAATAATTTTCTTTTGGTACTCGTAATTTTATATCTTCATAATTTTCTAGAAAATACTTTTGTTTTATATATTCTTTAGTAAATGTACTAGCATCTTTAAATAATGTTCCGTCTTCTAAATATAGATTAAAATCTGTATCGATGTTATTATATCCAGACCTTAATTCTTTTATAACAGTATCATCATATTCTGTCTTTATATGAAATCTCAGCATAATTACTATCTCCTATCATAATAACATTATAACATAAATATAGAACATAAGAATGAAATAAATTTCATTCGTCTTAGTCGTTACCTTCTAAGTTTCCTACTTCTTAGATAAAGTATCCTTTGTTCTCCATAGGCTTAAATTCCGATAGTCGCTACCGTATTTTTATTTTCTATATTATTAATTTTTTAATTTCTTGCACATATCATATGCTTTATACATTGCATCACCGCCATGATATATTTGTAATTATATTATACATATAAAACTTATGTTCGTCAATACCTTTTTTCAAAAATCGCACTTTCCTTATTAATAAAAAAGTTAATTAATACACAACTAAGTGTCAATTAACTGTAAACTATTTATTTAAATTTTTCATTATTTCTCTACATTCTGGAGATTGTAATTTTTTTTGTAATTTTTTTATGTTTTCATCTATATCTGTTCTATGACAATTAAATGTTTTAGCAACATCTTCTGCAGATTGTTGACCATAGCCTTCAAGACCAAAACTAGTAGCTATCAAATACCATTCAGAAGGTGTAAACACTTGTTTTAAATCATTTAATTTCTGATAAAAATTATTCATAAATTCTTCTTGCTGTTCTTTTAGTTCATAGGCAAGTTGAACATCGTCTCCAATAATGGTATCTCCCAAAATTAATTTTTCTTTTTGTGTTTTTTCTTTCATATTTTTACCTACTTTCAATTTACTTCTTTAAGTGAAACACTTACCAATTTACTAACTCCACTTTCTTGCATCGTAATACCATATAATGTATCAGCATATTCCATAGTTTTTTTCTTGTGGGTAATAATAAGAAATTGTGTTTTACCTCTATAATTATTTAAATAATGACCAAAAGCATCTACATTTGCCTCATCAAGCGCAGCTTCCACTTCATCAAATAGACAAAATGGTACTTCTCTAACATTTAATATAGCAAATAATAATGATATAGCTGTTAAAGTTTTTTCTCCTCCGGATAAAAGTGAAATAGTTGTAAGTTTCTTACCTGGTGGAGAAGCAACAATTTCTACTCCAGTATCTAAAATATTATTTTCATCAGTAAGTTTTAAATATGCATTTCCACCATTAAATAATTCTTTAAATACTTTTTTGAATTCTTCATTAATCTTTTTAAATGTTGTTTTAAATTCTACTTTCATTACTTCATCCATCTCTTTTATTATTTCTAGTAATGTATCAATAGCATTTAGCAAATCATTTTTTTGATTTAATAAAAATTCATATCTAGTGCTTACTTTTTCATATTCTTCGATAGCGGCAAGATTAACCATACCAAGTCTTTTGATATTATTTTTATAAACATTAACTTTTCTTCTAGCATCTTCACTATCTATATCTAAAATATAGTTTTCTTTGGCTTTTTCAAAAGTTAATGAATATTCTTCATTTAAAGTATTAAGTAAGTTATCAAGTTGAACATCCTTTTTACTAACAGATATTTCTAAAGTTTTTAAAGTTTGTTCTAATTCTTTTAATTTATTATTAGATAGTTTACTATCTGCTTCTATATTTTCTATATTTAATTTTAATTCTTCTTTTTTCTTTTCTAATTGTTTTATTTCTAAAGACAAACTTTCTTTTTCTTTTTCTTTTCTATAATATTCATTCATAATTGCATCTTGTTCTTTAGAAATAGAACTTGATAAAACATTATCTAAATTAGAATATTCATTTTTTAAATCTTCTAATTCTGTTTTTTTATTAGAAATAATATTTAACTTATTTTTTAAAGCTTCTTTTTTTATCATTTCTTTACTTTTTTGTGAATATAATTTTTGTTCTTTTTCTGTTCTAGTTAAATCTATATTTTTAAATTTATCATTTATTTCTAATATTACACTTTTCAATTCTTCTAATTTTTTTTCTAATAGATCTAATTCTTTTTTTTCAGAAATAACACTTTTATTAGTTTTGATACTACCTCCAGTTAAACTTCCTCCAACATGGATTATATCACCATCTAAACTTATTATTCGATATTTATAATCTATTATCTTACTTATCTTATTAGCTTCATCTATATTTTTTGTAACTATTATATTTCCTAATTGATTTAATATTATATTACGATACTTATTATCATATTGTACAAAATCGGACAATATTCCTAAATAAGTTCCATCTTTATCTAATTTATCTAAAGTATTAGGATCTATTCCTTTTGGTTTAATAACACTCAAAGGAAAAAACGTAGCTCTTCCTAAATTATTATTTTTTAAATAATTAATTGCTTCTTTCGCAGAAGTTTCA
>JBJEXX010000029.1:0-1529 GCA_051886215.1 Bacilli bacterium
TAAAAAAATAAAAGTAGTATTATGTGAAAATTATACAGGATATGATTATTAATAAAAAATACCATCTCAGATAGTAATATAAAGTGTACCCTTTGTCAAGGACAATTTAAAAAAAGGTATTTCTAAGAAACAAGATGATTTCTGTACTGAACAGGAGTCATCTTGCTTAAATTCCATTGATATCTATAATTATTATAGTAATCCATATAATCATCTATTTCTTTTATCACTTCTTCTAATGTACTACATTTGCTAAGAATAACTTCATCTTTAAAATGCCCAAAGAATGATTCTTGTGGAGCATTGTCCCAGCAATTGCCTCTCCTTGACATAGATTGTTTTAAACCTAATTGCTGTACTTGCTTTTGAAATTTAGGACTCGTGTAATGAACACCTTGATCTGAGTGTAAAATAGCTTCGCTATGGAGTTTTAAATTCACATTTGACTTAAGTTTTTCTAGTGTATTTAAAACAATATCTAACCGTAGGTTATCTGAGACATAATGAGCTAATATTTCATTTGTAGAGGAGTCTTTTATTGTAGACAAGTATGCTTTTTTTCCATTTTTATAACTTAAATATGTAATATCTGTTAATAGCACTTTATATGGTATATCTTGCTTAAATTCTCTGTTTATGAAATTAGAAACAATAGTATGCTCTTTACTTGCTTTCATCATACGTCTGTAAGGATTCGCTTTTCTATACGGGCAAACTATTCCATATTTTTTCATGATTCTCCTAATACGCTTTAAATTATATATTATATTAAATCTATCTTTTAAAACCATTTTTATTTGTCTTGCACCTTTTTTACGTCCTTTAAAGTTAAAAGCTTTTAATACATTTTCTTTTGATAAAATATCTTTATCTTCTCTTGATTTTCTTAAATCCTTGCTTTCTGATGAGAAGTATTTATAATACCCAGAACGTGATACACCTGCAACTTTACATAAATAACTTATCATATTTTTAAGTTTATATTTTTTTATTGTAGACTTAATAATCTCATATTTTTCACAAGAAAATAAACTTACTTCTTCTTTAACACTCTCCTTTCTATCATATCTAACTTTTTTAGTAATTCATTTTCAGCTTGAAGTAACTTCATTTTAGCTTCTAGTTTTTTGTATTTTTCTTCTATTGAAAGATCTTTCTCAATAGGTCTTCCAGTATTGTATTTGCGAGTATCTGTAAGTTTTATAGCTCCGCCATTTTTAAAGGCCGTACGCCATCTGCTAGCAGAAGATTTAACTCTTTGCATGCCTATAATATCGATATTGAAGCCACACTCTTCAAATATTATTCTAGGAAGTTTACCATTACCATTTTCATCTATAAATATTCTTTTAAATTCATCTGTATAGGTAATACCTTTTGAAGTTACTTTCTTAACGTATTTGTTTTGTTTTAATATTATTATTTCCTCTTCTGTAAATAATTTTTTACTCATTAAAATTTTCTCCGATCTAATTATTATTTATTTAATTATATACAAAAATACCCTATAGAGTAGACCTTTTTATTAG
>JBJEXX010000030.1:0-1524 GCA_051886215.1 Bacilli bacterium
CTTTCAAATATTGAGAAAGTTAGTTCTTCTTTTTTGATTGTCTTATTTTCTTTATAGTCTGATGTTTTTAAATATAATCCTAAAATATTAATTCCATTAATTTTATATTCTTGGAGTTTAATTAATTTTTGAATATGTCTTCTTGAATATGCTTTAGGTTCAAAAGAAAAATATTTTGCAACACAATGCGATATGTGTGATTCCATTGACGATTTGTACCTGCTTTTCTTCATTTCTTTAATTGCATCCCAATGAATAATTATATAATGCTTATAACTTTTTATTATTTTTTGTCTTTTTTCTGATTTATCTTTTAAAGTTATTTTTATTAATTGATTAAATGTTTCTTTATCATCATTATCTATTGCTTCATTTAAAAGTTTTCTTAAAAGTTCATCTTTAGTAATTCTATTTATTTTTTGTTTACAATGAAATTCGCATAAACATGGAATTACAATATTATCAACATATAATTTTAAGTTTGATATTCCAGAAGTTATCCATGTTCCTGCATCACTTAAAACTTTAATAGTTTTATATTGTTTAAAATCATAAATTTTAGATATTGAGTTCATAAATTCATCCCAAGGACTTTTGCTTGTAGTTAAAAATGTCATTTTATTTTGAAGTATTCTTCTTTTGTTTTTAGTTTCAATTCCGGTAAAAGTTATAAATGCTTTACTCATGATAAAATGTTTATTTTTTTGTTTTGGAGCAGGTAATAATAACGGTGGATTATTTAGAGTATTAATAAAACCTAGGATATCATTTTTTATATCAAAATTATTTTTAGTATCAATATTTTTAGTATTGTTTGTACAATTATTATCAGTAATTGCTTTTAATTGTTCATGAATATATTTTTCATCAATCATAATATAAAGAATATCATCATCTGTTTCAATAGATTCATATTCAATTTCAGGAATATTCCATTTATCAATCCATAAATAAATATCTTGTCTAGTAATATTGCATTTAGTGTTATTTTCTAAATAAGATAATGTTGAATTGATTTGATTATTAGTAATTTCAGCACCTTTCTTTTGGTTGGTAGAAATGGCATTATTAATAGCAATGCCTTTAACCACTTTATCATATCGATCATAAGCAGGTAAATGAAATAATGAATCAACAAAATAAAAATGTTTATTTTTATCTGATTTATCATAATAATAGACACGATCAAATTCAAGTAATCCAAAAATAGTAAAAATACTTCGATGACATCTAGGATTGCTAATATTAAAGTATTTTTTTCTTTCTTGAGAATTAAGGTATAAGCTATCAAATATAGAAAAAACTTCTTTTAAAATATTAAGAATAGATTTTCTAATATTATCATCTAAAGATAATATTAAATCTTGATATTTATTATCTGGATTACAATTAAAAATGTTATTGATAAGACTATCAGTTATATTATCAACAATTTTACTAAGTTTAAATTTTAATAATTTTTTTGCTTCATTTTCTAAAAAATATGGTATCATATACATATGAGAACTTCCTTTACTATGTTTG
>JBJEXX010000031.1:0-1519 GCA_051886215.1 Bacilli bacterium
AAACTTTTGATATTTACTTTATAATAATTTATATTCATTTTTATAAAAATGAATATAAATTTCTGCGATTGAGTTTAGGCAAATTATATCAGGGGTCTATAGTATCCATAAAAATGACGGCCTAGCTCTTTTCTTTTTATTTTCCTGGTTTAAGAATGTGAGGATTATTTAGTTAATCTTATATAACAAGCGTGATGAGGAATATTGAGATTCAAGAGTTCAATCGTATAAGAAAGGAAGTATGCTTATGCAAAACGTTTTAGCCGTTGATGTGGCTAAAGGTAAAAGTATGATTTCTTTAATTAGTTCTTGTGGTGAAGTTCTAATTGAACCATACGAAGTCAATCATTCTATTATAGATTTTTCTAATTTACTTAATAGAATTAATAAATTAAAATTAGATAACATTTCTGTAATAATGGAATCTACTGGAATTTATCATAGACCTATAGAAAGATTTTTCTTAGAAAATAATTTTAAAGTGTTTGTTATCAATGCTTTATATTCTAAAATGTATAAAAGAAATTTAAGGAAAACCAAAACTGATAAACTTGATTGTATATCACTTTCAGAATTATTCTTTACTACTGATTTTAGGGAATATATAAAACCTGATGATATTTATTTAAATATGAATGCTTTGTCTAGACAATATCATGCACTAGATGAATTATGTGTTAATTTAAAAAATAGATATAAAAATTTAGTTTATTTATGTTTTCCAGAATATGAGTTAATCTTTAAAAATAAAACGTTTTATAGTGAATTGGCACTTAGTTTTATCGAAAAATATCCACATGCTGATATTATTTCTAATACTAGAATAGATGCATTACAAAATTTCTTTAAAAAGAATGGATTTAGGCATTGGAAAAAGAAACCTATGATTATTAAAGAATATGCAATTAATTCTTATCCATCTGTTTCAAAAGATGATGAAATAACTTCTAGTCTTTCACAACTTGCAAGATTAATTAATACTTATCAAAATGAAATTGAAATAATTAAATATAAAATTATATTTTTAGGGAAGAAAACAAAATATTTTGAAAGTATTAATTCTATATTTGGAATTGGGGAATTCACAACATCTCTAATCATTGCAGAACTCGGTGATATAAATCGTTTTAAAAATATAAAAGAATTAACTGCTTATTGCGGATTAGATCCATCAATAAAACAATCTGGTAAATCCATAAATATTAAAGGTCCAATTTCTAAATCAGGAAATAAATATTTAAGAAAAATTCTATTTGTATCTATACTAAACATTTTAAGTTTAACAAAATTATGTCACACTGAAAATGATATAGAGAATTATTACAGAAAAAAACGTAATGAAGGAAAACATCATTACGTTGCCACGATTGCATGTACAACTAAATTGTTACGAAAAATCTTTGTACTATGCAAACAATTAGATAAGTAATCAACACCACTTGATTACATTTATATTATATACTAAATAAACACATAATTTCAAAATTTTAAAAAAATTAGAAATTTCGTGTCTTTTCAG
>JBJEXX010000032.1:0-6010 GCA_051886215.1 Bacilli bacterium
ATTCCTATTTTATAGTCTTTTAATTCAATATCTCTCAAATATTTTAATGTACCATTATCATCAAAATCACAATCGTCTTTATCTTTTTTTAATAATAGTGAAATTTCATTTCCTTTTATATAATAATCACCAACTTTAGTTTCTGTTGGTGATATATCAAAATCTACAAACCAATTTTCTTCATTTAAATTATCTTTTTCATAGCGACACCAAACACCTTTCTTATAAGATGGATCGGATATAACAATATGATTTAAATTTTTAATTCTTCCATTAAATTTCATTCTCCAAACCCTCCTCTAAATCTATTCCTAATAACCAATTTTGAGCATCTTTTTCAGAATCAAATTCTTCTACCCAACAATTACCTGTAGAATTATCAACTGCTACGAAAATATCATTATCTCTACAATATAATTTATCAACTTTTAATCTTTGATCTTTTTTATTAGTCCAATTATTAACATAATCATTAACAATACTTTTATCTACACAACTAAATCTATCATTATCAAAATAAAAATCTTCAGAAGTTTCATCACAACAATACAATGCCTCCTTATTTTCATTTAGTATTTCAATGGAAGCATAGTTATTTTTATCATATAATTTTCTTGCTGCCTTTAATGCACTTTCAAAGTCGTCATAGGTTTTAGAATAAATAAATCCTTCACCAGCATCTCTATGCCATTCTGTTTCCCATATTTCAATTGAATATTTCTTATCTATAAGTTCTTCAGAAGTTAAATAATTATTACAATATATTTTCATCGCTTCTACAAATTCATCAGAATTATTACAATCATACTTTGCACCAGAACCACAATCTGATCCTATGTAAACTTTTTTATCATTCTTATAAAAAGAAACATAAATATCAAAAGAAGAAGGTAGCAAGTTATGTTCCTTCTTCTCATCTTTATACCAAACATCATTAGATATAGCTTCAAAATCATAAAAATTTTCATCACACTCTAAACATTGATATGAATAATTTATATTATCACTAATCAATAAATTATTATTACAATTTTTACAACAAGCATCTGTTATTAATAGTTCTTTTTTATTAGGATTATCTAAATTATTGTATGCGCAACTATATATATTATTTAAAACTTCCATAGAAATTCTTAATTGATTAGCATCTATAGTGTTCATTCTTATTTCAGAACTTTCTAATATATCAAGTATATATTCATAAGCAACTTTTGATTCTCTTAATGTTTCAAAATCACTCATACTTTTATCGCTCATTTTCTTATCTATTGTTTCCATTTTAGTATCTCCTCTTTTCTATAATTCTATATTTTCAGACTTCAAAACATACTCTTTCCTGTCATTTAAACCATCCCTATTTATAAAGTCATCTTTTATATCATAATCTTTTATGTATCTATAATAATTAATTAGCATTACAAAATCGCCTTCATCAATTAACAATCTTTCTACTACTTTTCCATTAGGATCGATTGTTTCAAGTCCAATACCACATCTTTCTTTATCAGTATCAGTTTGAGTAAGTCTCATTGTCCTCCCATTATTTATTTCAACATCAATCTTATTCATTTAATCACCTACATTTCCATTCCAATATTTTTTTGTTCTTCTTCATACTCTTTACATTTTTTCTCTAAAGTTTTTTCTAATGTTTCAAATGTATATGGTGCCGATCTTTCAATTGTTCTATTTCCAATCTCATTGTGTCTTATCATACATTCAAAAACTATTTCTTCTTGATCATCACCTTTATAATTATCATGACCATTAAAATATTTAATATAGTAATATGGTGAGTTGCTTTTAGAAAATTCATCAATCATTCTATTAGCAGAAGTTTTAATTTTAATATAACTTTCCATTTATATTTCCAACTCCTCTTCCTTCTGTAAAAAAACAATTTCAATTGCTTTGTAAATTCCCATATCTGTTTTTTTAGTTTTAATTCCTATATTTCTACCAATATAATATTCACTATAATCATTATTAACATTATAATCTAGAGCAACTTTAAAACAATGACCATATAAACTATCTTTTACTTTTATTGAAAAATATGTTTCGTTAGTATAATCGATTGAATTATATCTTGGTTCATCAACTATTTCACAATGTATAAACCCATCTTCACTTGGTTCAATTAAACTATTATAAGTAACTCCTTCTGAATCTTCATAAACATTTTTGATAACAATACTACTATTAAAATTATCTAATTGTTCATTATATAACTCTATTACTTTTGAATTACCTAATTCTTTAAAATAATCGTTTCTATATTCTGAATTTAAAAAATCAGTACCATAAATTAAGCAACTGTTAATCATTTCTCTACAAGACAATTCTTTATCTAATTGTTTTTGTTCCTCAGTCCATAAATCATATTTTACATTTGTTAGTGGTGGAAGTGTTTTTTTCAATTTTTTAATTTGTTCACTAGTCATAAAATTATACTTCCACTTCTAAATCTTTTATTTTGGATAATTCAATTATTGAATTTATATTATCAATAACCGAATCTAAACTATCCCATGCTGTTAATTTAAATTCTTCCTCATTAACAACTAATTTATATTTTCCATCCGACCAATCATCAGTATATATGCTATCAATATTTACTCCAATCTTTTCTAATATTTCTTTGTAATAATTTGAAAAACTAGAATTTGTATAACATTCTTCATCTGAGCCAAAATTTTCAAATGGAATTTTACAATTAAAATCTATATCATATTTTTCTGAAACTTCTAATATTGGCTGTAATTTTTCCTCATAAAATTTAATAGTTTCTTCAATCGATAAACTTTCATCAAGTTTAATATTTAGAGATTTGCTTTCATAATTATTTATTTTAATACTTATTTCATTACAATCTTTACTTACATTATCTTTCCCTAAATTACTAAAATTTAAATCAACTAAAATAGAAGCATAACGTTCATGTTCTGCTCCCTCACTCATATAATAACAATCACCAAAATGACTTTTAGCTTTCTTTTTAGAATCAAATACGTATAAGGTATCATAGCAAACAGCATAAATGTTATTACAATTCATAATCATCTTCCTTACCGTAGTTTTCTTCAAATAAATCCCATAATTTATTTTGCAAGTCTTTTTCATTCATATTTTTATCAAACCAAGAAGCTCCTTCTACTTCACTTTCCCATTCGTCATCAGCAATTCTAGTTCCATATTCAATAGTTGCTAACCCATCATTATAGTGAAGTTCTACAGAATTAATTCCATTACAAACTCTTGCTACAGTAAAACTATCAGAATCATTTATATCATCTAAATTTGTGATTAAATCAAAATAAGTTTCTTCCTTCCAATCAGTTAATTCTTTATCTTTTGTTATATAATATTCTTCCACAATACAACCTGTTTGAGCAATATATTCTTTTCTATAATCAACATCATAATTTAGTGATCTAAAGTGTTTTATTGCTGAATTTATATTATCAAAAAATTTATAAAATACTCCATCTTTATGAACTGAAACATTATCATCATTTTTCCAATACATCATTTTAATATAGTGTTTCGCCTTTTTAGAATCTTCTAAAGACATAATATTCATAGTATCTTTTATTTTTTCTTTATTATCACCAATATAAATGTCAAAATCTTCAGTTATACACTCTTCAATTAATTTGCCTTTTTTACTTAAATTATCTGAAACCAATGTGTATCCACTTGTTCCCCAATGCCAATTAAAATTACTTCCATCTTTATTAAATACTGTACAAGTATGATCTTTTCCCTTAGTTAATCTTATAAATTCTTCATCTCCTGAAAAATAACCTAATTTAATCAAATCTAATTTTTTATCATCTTTAACTTTTAATATTACACAATCTTTGTTATTTTCAACAATGTCAACTAAATAACATAATTTATTTTTCATTATTATTTCCCCCTTTTCAAAATAATTTCTTCTATTCTATATAAAACGCATTCTTCCTCAGGACAGTTTTCATGTGAAATACATGTTTCACAATATTTTGATATTTCCAATAAAATTTTATTTTTTATCATAATACTATTTCACTATCCTTGCTCGCTTCTATACTTAAATTTCTATCATCATTAAATCTTGTTTCAAGATCACCATAACCAACAATCTTGTATCCATCTTCATTAATAGTAATAACCTCTTTAAGTCCATATTTATCAATTTCATTTTGCAATTCAATAATATCTTTATCTTCAAAACCGTAATTTTCTTTCATATACATCCAGTCAATATCATCAATATGACACATAGTTGAATCAGATTCACATACAGTATCATAGATTTCTTGCAATAACTTAGAACATTCAGATATTTTAGGTAATTCTAAATATGAATCAAAATCTTGATAAATTAAACTTTTAAAAGCATTCTTAACAAAATCTTCATTTAATTCTGAATATTGTTCACCAATTGAATATCTAATATCACTTTCATCATAACTAGCAATTATATTAGCAACTTCCTTTTCATCTTGATATAAAATAGCATTGCAACGTATATCATCATAATCGGTTGACCATGTACCTAATATTTTAATATTTCTATGTAAATGATTTTTATTATACCAATCTTCATATTTTGCCCATTCTTCAGGTTTATGTAAAACGTCATCTAATAAAATCACTCCATACTTTTCTTTTAGCTGATTTGCTTTATTGTTCCATTTTGCAGGTGGTAATTTCCATATTGTATTCATTTCTTTAAAATATTGATCAATATTATCTTGTGTGCAAATAGATTCTAAATAATTTTCTATCATGTCATATTTTTCATGACCAATATTATCTCTTATTGTTTCAAAATCTTGAAATATACTCATAACACTCCCCCTTTTTATAAACTTAATTCTTCATTTATTTTTTCTTTTGGTAAAATTCTATCAACCATTTCATTTTCCATATATTCAAATGGATTAAATTCACTAGGATCCATTCCATCAACGTAATAATAACTTAATGGAAAAAAATCATATCTTGATGTATTTGTTACTTTATATTCATTTGTTTGTAAATCATAAGACATATATTCTTTTCCATCTGGAGATTCTAAATGACCAGAACCATCATTATATTTATGCCAATTCCATCCTTCTCCTAATTTTTCAGCTGGTATTATAGTAGCATCATCTTCATAATAGTTAGTATCATCCCCATACAGATTTTCTTTTGCCCTTTCAACCTCTTCGTATAATCTTTTATTTACTTCATCCCAATTAATAAAATTTTCAATAGCTGAGATAAATTCTAATACATTATTTTTTTTATTTAAATCTAGTTGCCTAAATCCAATTATTAAATCTTTACTATTGATAATTCCACCATCACAAGATACATAGTCATCTATTTCTGGTGAAAATAATTCACAACTGATTAAAATGTCATTGCCTATTATTTGAATAGATTGTAAATGTGGTTCAGTCATATCTATATTTCTATAATTCCAATCACCACATTTATCAGTAAAAATTTTTTGTTTATTTTCTAATATCAATTATCTTACCTCCTTTTTATGCAAAATAAAAAGACCAAATTAATTGATCTTGTTTTAAAACTTAATTCTATCTATATTTTCAATAAGTGATTCATTATAAACTGTAAAATTATTCATTGCTTCTGAAAAACTAGAATATGTTTTTTTCCTATTTTCATATAAAACGGCAAACACTTCTACATCCGTATCTACTTTTCTAATGATATATTCCAAACTAAATAATTTGAATTTTACTTCATTTGAAGAATTGAATATGTTTTCTAATTCTTGGTATCTCATAATACATCACCACTTATGTACATATTATAACATGAAAATTATAAATCTTAGCATTATAAATATAATATTTTATTTTTCTTTGTTTAAGTACAATCTCATCTATAAATTGTAATTTATAGCATTTTATATTTATCTAAATTAACCTTATAATTGATAACATCTATGCCTTCTTTTTCCAATTTTTCTTTTTGCTTTTCTATTCCTCCAAATGCAAAATGTTTT
>JBJEXX010000033.1:0-6002 GCA_051886215.1 Bacilli bacterium
CCATTAACTTCTCTATCTAAAACTATATTAAATGCTATACCTTGAATACTTGGTAGTGCATTTGTAATTTCATCTAAAAATACAATATGAAATCTGTCTGGTTCTTTTTCACATTTTTCTTCCAACTTTTTAAGCCAACTTGGTTTAATATCTATCATTTCGCCTGTTGCCTGATTGTAAACACTTTTACCATTTAAACTTTCAGGAGTTGCATTTCTTAGATAAATTATTTCACAAGTAGGATCTATTTGTTTTACTCTTGCAGATTTACCTTCTGATGAAGGTCCATGCAAGAATACTGCTACACCACTTTCTATTGCACCCTTAATAATTTCTTCTTCACTAACTTGTCCAAATTTTAAACCATAAGGATTTCTTCTTTTTTCAGCTTGTTTTCTTTCTTCTTCAAATTGAGCTTTTTCTTCTGGAGTCATATCTTGAACGCGAGTAAATGTTGCTGTTTGAGTTAAATCGCGTATCATATATCTATCAAGATATTCCTTCATTTCTGTTCTACTAAAATCACCTTTATAATTATGGTTTCTATCAAGAAATCTTATTCCAGAAACTAACCCTACTTTTGAAACTAATATTCCTGTTCTATCATCAATTAACCATTTTACAGGTGATACTTCTACCCAAACATAATCACCATCTCTATATTCAACGCCATTTGAAAGTTTAAATTTATTTCCACCAAAATCAGAATTTGCTCTTATACGGATATATTTCTTTCCTTGATATTCATATTCTTCATAAGTTACTGGCTTGAATCCTGTATCATAATCGTCATATTTTACTGAATCAAATGTATAGCTTCTTCCGGTTTTATTCATTCCTCTATTATATTCTGATTCTAATATACTTTGCATTCTTGAATCAGCAGCATATTGTGGATATTCTCCATATTCTACTTCTTCAGTTCCGTTGTATCCCCTCACTCTGTTCGGGGAGATTTGAGAAAAGATTACAGAAGATTGCAAAGCTGGGCGAACAGCACCATTGCGTTTGTACCTATACTTGTTGCCCCTATCACCAGCCTCATGGACCGCGCGGACATCATTATCATTATCATCAGATCTAGTCCAAAACCAACTAGTTCTTCCTTTTAATGAACTATCTTCATCAATATTATAATATGTATCTTCACATAAATAGCTACCTGTCAATACACATAAATCTGTGATTGCAGCTTTTGTTCCATACTTTCTCATTACTTCTAATTGAGATTCTTTATCATTACCCCAAATTTGTCCTTCCGACAATAAAGTTAAATCTTGATTATTCATTTTAATCATCACCACAACTATATTTTACCATATAAATTCATTTTTTCTTACTATTTTTGCGAATTTTATATTTTTTTATCTAAATTTGATAATAATTTATCCATATTTTTTTCATTAGAATGTTTTAAATGTGCTTTAAAAGCATTGATTCTCATATCAACATATTCTTCATCAATTATGGATTTATCTTTAAGTTTTCTTATAGTTTTAATATGTTTTCTCATTCTCTGCTTAGATGAAAATCTAAGTTTTCTAATAACCTTACCGCTATTTGTTAAAATATGATTAAATCCCAAAAAATCAATTCCGTTATACGCAAGTCCTATTTGTGTTTTTTGATTAAGTTCTAAATCTAATTCTTCAACACAAACTTCATTTATTTTTTCTAAACAATATTGTAAATACTTTTTATCCCGATGAATTAAAATAAAATCATCCATATATCTTACGTAACCTTTAATTTGCAATTTTTCTTTGATTAATCTATCAACTTTATCAAGATAGTATAAAGCAAACCATTGACTTGATTGATTACCTAATGCTAAACCCTTATCTAAATTATCAGGTTGTTCACTTATAATTTTGTTTATAAACCAAAACTCATCATCTGAAAAGTCAATTTTTTTTAGATTATTTATTAAAATATTGTGGTTAATACTAGGAAAATATTTACGAATATCGCATTTCAAATAATAAACTTTATTATCATTATTCTTAAAATATTCTTTTTGCAAAAAATATTTCAATCTATCCATTCCATATTTTGTTCCTTTACCTTTTCTACAAGCAACATTATCATTTATTAATTTTTTTTCAATCTTTGGAATTAAAACATTATCGCAAAAACATCTTAATACAATCCTATCTCTGTATGGAAGAGCTTGTATTAATCTTTCTTTTGGTTCGTATATTATAAATTCCTTATATTTTCCTACTTTATATTTCCTCGTTATTATTTCTTTTTGTAATTTATAAATATTTTCTGAAATGTTTACTTCAAATCTTATAACTTCACCTTTATGTTGTTTTGATTTTCTACATTTTTTATGTGCATCATATAAGTTTTCAAAGCTAAATATATTTTCTAAATTCATATAATCACCACCAAAAAAGTGCCCCTTTTTAACCTTCAAAAATACATACATATTGTTGTTGGTGTGAGCACTAAAATTTATCCACCGCACTATTATAGCGGTTAGAAAAGTAAATAATTCCTTTGCTTTAAAGTTCTGATATATTTTACTTAAAATATATTTCTCTGACCTGTTTTTTAGATTTTATAATCTCTTCAAAAGCAAATCTGGGCGAACAGCACCATTGCGTTTGTATCTATATTTGTTGTTCCTATTACCATTCTTATTGACCGCGCGGACAAAGACAAAGCCCTGCGCCGAAGGCGCAACACAAGCAAAGCCGCTAGAATAAATTATTTACTTAATTAAAAACCTTTCGGTTTAAAATCCTTTAATTATTTGTACGACTGTTCCATCTAGAATCATCGCTTTTCTTCCATGCAGCTATCAAGTTAATAGATTCACCAATTTGAATAGAGATTTGTTTAAATTGCCTAGATAAAATGCAATTTGAATTTTCTGCTACCATTGATATATAACCTAGCATTTTTAACTTTACTATTGCATCCTTTTGATATTCTTCTCTCTTTTTTTTATTATCTAAGCAATCTATTCTTACAAAATTTGCTTGTAAAAGCAACTCTAATATTTCTAATGATAAATTTTGCATACGATTAACAAACACCCCTCTATATTTAGCTGGAGATTTTTCAGTAACTGCAATTATATAAGCTCCTAATTTTTTTACAACTGTAATAACCATTAAATCATTTGCATTAAATGGAATTTTTTCAATTTTTTCTAATTCACCATCTTTTTCGACATTTTCTTTTACTTTATTCTTATTAAATTTTTGATTATTTGCTGTTGCTAGAGCTTGTTTTACTGCAACTTTGTCATCAACACTATTTAAATTATCAATAGTATTTTCTAATGTTTTTGGAACTTTAAGATTGTTGGCTCTACTAACTTGTAACATCAAATCACGACCTTTTCTATATAAATATAACTTAATTACAATATAAAACACTTCCATAGTATTAGAAGTGTCTTAAAAAGGTAGATTTAGGTACTGCTAATTACTACTTATATATGTTATTTTTAATTGTTCAAAAAATAACTTACAACTGATAGTTCTAAGACTATCCACAACAACGTTTTTCTTATATCTTTTTCCTCAATAATATTACTTATACAATATTCTTTTATATATGAAATCTTTACTGGTAATTCAATTTTTCTACCATTTATACCTATTGTTTTTAAAATTAAATCCGTTGCTATGCAACTTCCTTCTTCAACAATAGCACCATCTTCTTCCTTATCATCATAAAAGAATTCAGTTACATCATCCACAAGCCTATTATTTTCTCTAAATTTATCTGCTTTATTACTTTTCTTAATTTGTTCTAGTTTTTCATTAATCAATTGTTCTAAAACATTTTCAGCTTCTATATCAGATAAATCTTTTAGTGAAGATGTTAGTTTTTCTAAATCATAGTAATATTCAATTGAGGTAATAGTTTTAATTTTACCGTCTAAAATATCAGATATTTCTTTAACATATCTATTTAAATTTTCTTTGTTCATATCTAGCTCCTTTTCTTATAAAATATCTACCTTTTTGTTTTAGCACAAAATCCAACATTTTTCCCTTTTTAATTTACTATAATTAAGATAACTTACTACATAGTTAGTATGGTTCAATTTTCATAAACTTATTACAATAGTAGTAAGTAAAAAGGAAGGATGTGATGACAATAAAATTGAAATCAAATGCTCGTAATATTTTAGCAAATAATATTGTGTATTATAGATTACAAAAAGGTTGGTCTCAAGAAGATTTTGCCGATAAACTTGGAACTACACCTACTTATGTATCTAATTTAGAAAATGCTAAAAGAAATACTAGAATCGACTATATTGATCACATCGCAACTACACTTAATGTTGAACTTTTCCAATTATTTGAGAAAAGGAAAAATATTGAAAATCGTCGTATTCCTAGGCGATAAAGAATACAATCTAAAGTATTCTTTTTTCGTGCCAATTTAATTATAACACAAAAGTATTAATACCGCGCAGCAAAATTGCTCCTTATAAGAGAGCAGTATAAAATCAATATTTCCTATAAAATTATATATAGGAGGGATTTTTGTGAAAAATACTTATGAACTTTTTGCCCTTATAGGACAAAATATGAAATCCATAAGAAAAGATATAATTGGTAAGTCTCAAGAAAAAATGGCAGAAGATACTGATATGAGTAGAAGTTTTATATCACACATTGAAAGTCCTAATGTAGATACAGGAATTTCACTAGATACCCTTTTCTTTTTATCTCAAAAATATAATTTTGATATTAGAAAATTTTTTGATGGTTATGAAAAACTTATGGAGAATAACAAGGATGCAAAATAGCATCTTTTTATTTTAGTAATTCTTTTAAAATTGAATACATTACATTCACTACAATAGAATTTCCCGCTTGATGATAAAGATTAGTTTCACTACAAACTTTACTCGCTTTTTCAAAATCATTATCATCAAATCCCATTAACCTCCACGTTTCTTTTGGTGTTAACCTTCTGATTCTCATTATTCTACCTCACTTTCTACAACAATTTTACTGTTATCCGATGTATTGCTTGCCGTCAATGTAGGTGAATTACCATAAATAGAAAATAATCTTGATGATATAGCAAACTTTGTATGTTTATCGATTCCACAAACACCACCAATTAAGTATTTATCCATATCAATCTCATACTCAATACCATTTCTGCTTTTATGTTTAAATACCCTTTTATTACCTTTTTCTATATAATTAGAATTTGTTAAGTAATATTTTTCTTTAACAAATTCTTCAAGAAAATTTTTTAATATAACATCACTTTCTATTTTATTTGGAAATCTAAATTGTTTTTGATTATCTAATATTGCAACTAAAAAATACCTCGTTCTAGTTTGAGGTATTCCATAATCAGTAGCACTTAATAATTGATCATGCAATGTATATCCTAAACTTATTAAATCTTCTTTAAATAAGTTTAATGTTTCCTTAAATTTCTTACTTGTTATCATAGCTACGTTTTCAAATATAACATATTTGGGTTTTGTTTTTGCTTCTTTAAGTAATCTAATCATCTCCCAACCAAGTGATGATCTTGTAGAACTTGTAAAATCAAATCCTTTCATCTTACCAGCACAAGATATATCTTGACATGGAAAACCACCTATCCATAAATCACAATATGGTAAATCTTTACCTTTAATATCAGTTATACTACCGAGATTTAAACTTTCATCAACATTATGAATTGCACAATAGCTTTTAATTGCATTTTTATCTATTTCTGAAAAAAATTCTACTTTATAATCTTTAATATGTCCTTCACTTTTTAATCTTTCTAAAGCTTTTTCCGGTGATCCTATTCCACTAAAAAAAGTTCCTACTTTTATTATTTCATTTGTCATTTTATCAACCCCCTTTATTATTTCTTTGACAAAAATATTTGTAATAAAAAAAGATATAGATTTTTTTCTATATCAATGAATATTAATTTATTTAGTATTATAAGGAATATAAAGGCCTTAAATTACAACTATTATATTTTTTGGATTTAAACAATGCTCCTGT
>JBJEXX010000034.1:0-1509 GCA_051886215.1 Bacilli bacterium
AAAAATAGAGCTAGTAAAAAGCTCGGTTTATCTAGAAGACAAATTGATCGTCTTATTATCAAATATAAAGAGAAAGGCAAATCTGGTTTTGTACATGGAAACCGATTAAAGACACCAATACATACCAAAGATAAGTCAATCTCTGAAGATATTATACTACTTTATAAGACAAAATACTACGATTTTAACTTTAATCACTTTAAAGAATTTTTAGAGAAAGATGAAAATATTATTGTTTCTTATAAATTTGTCTATAAAACTTTAACTAATGAAGGTATATTATCTCCTAGGGCTAGAAAGAAAACGAAAAAAGATTTTGCTAAAAAGAAATTACTTGAAGAAAAGAAAATAAATTTAGCAATGACTGATGATGAAATAGAAGCTAAAGTAAATCATGAAATTGCTTTAGAAGATTCTCATCCAAGAGGTGAAAAACCTAAATACTTTGGTGAAGTTATTGAACAGGATGGTTCAATTCATCAATGGTTTGGTGATTTTAAATCATGTCTTCATCTTGCTATTGATAAAGCTACATCTACTATTGTTGGAGCCTATTTTGACAAACAAGAAACATTAAATGGTTATTATCATGTTTTTTATCAAATACTTACTAAATATGGTATACCTTATAAGTTTTTAACCGATAACAGAACAGTATTTAATTATATGTCTTTAAATCCTGATAAAAGAACAAGTGATAAAGATGTTTTAACCCAATATGGCTATGCTTGTAAACAACTAGGTATTGATCTTGAAACAACTTCTGTTTCACAAGCAAAAGGTTTAATAGAAAGAACAAATGGTACTTTTCAAGGTAGATTAGTTCAAGAATTAAGGCTCAATAATATTAATACAATTGAAAAAGCAAATGAATATTTAATAAATGTATTTGTTCCATACTTCAATGAACGTTTTGCTTTAGATTATAAAAAATTTGAATCTGTCTTTGAAGAATCTCCTAGTACAGAAAAAATAAATTATACACTTGCTGTTTTAACTCCTAGAAAAATTGATAATGGTAATTCTATTAAATACTATGGTAAATATTACCAACCTTATTTGAATAATGAATTAAAATGTTTTATACCTAAAACAGAAGCATTAGTTATCAAAGCATTTGATGGTCAATTATTAGTAACAATAGATGAAAGTATTTATGAATTAAGAGAACTATCTAGAAACGAAAAATTTTCTAAAGAATTCGAAGAAATACCTATAATAAAAGAAAAGAAAAAGTACATTCCACCTATGAGTCACCCTTGGAAATTATCATCTTTTAAAAAACAAATACAAAAAAGTCACCAACAACATCAATATGCTTGAAGTTTCTATTCTAGTTTGTTAGTTACAAAAAATAACTTATGAAAATAGTAGTCAATAATGCGAAGCATGAATTAATGAACTTGTTATTGACTACTATAGAATAAGTTATAAAATTACAAACAAAAACGAGAATATTTTCCCGTTAATGTTTCAAATTTTTTGAGACATTTTCAAAAACTATTGACA
>JBJEXX010000035.1:0-1507 GCA_051886215.1 Bacilli bacterium
CTGTCAATAATTTTTGAAAATGTCCCAGAATAATTTAATTATTTACGGGATTTTTTTTAACTTTTTGTTGCCTTAGGCCGGCAAGGCCTTTCATTTCTTTTACGAAAAAGAAACGAAACAAAGAAACCGGGAGAAATTAATATTAAGCATATACATGTTGTATATGTGCTTTTTCTACTTGATTTTTAAAATATTCTATTTTCCAAGGATGTGTCATTGGTGGAATATATTTTTTCTTTTCTTGCTTTTCTGCAAGGTCTTCATCAAACTCTTTAGAAAATCTTTCATTTCTAGATAGTTCTTTTAACTCTAATACTTGTTCATCTATAGCTACTAGTAAATCACCATTATATGCATTTATAACTAAGCATTCTGTTTTTGGTAGAAAACATTTTATCTTGTTATTTAAATAAGGTTGATAATACTTGTTTTTGTATTTAATTGAATTACCATTATCTATCTTTCTTGGAGTTAAGATAGCAAGTGTATAATTAATAACTTCTTTACTTGGTGCTATTTCAAATACTGATTTAAATTTATGATAATCCATAGCAAACTTACTATTAAACTTTGGTACAAATACTTCAGTTAAATATTTATTTGCTTCTTCAATCGTTGTAATACCATTTAATTTAAGTTCATTAACTAATCTGCCTTGAAATGTACCATTAGTTCTTTCTATTAAACCTTTTGCTTGAGAAACTGATGTTGTATTTAAATCAATTCCTAATTGCTTGCAGGCATATCCATATTGTGTTAAAACATCTTTTTCACTAGTTCTTTTATCTGGATTTAATGACATATAATTAAATACAGTCCTATTGTCAGTTAAAAACTTATAGGGAATACCATAATTATTAAGTATTTGATAAAGTACATGATAATAACCATTTAAAGTTTCTTGATTATCAAACCAGGCACCAACAATTATAGATGTTGCTTTATCTATGGCTAAATGTAAACAAGTCTTTTTATCACCAAACCATAAGTGTATTGATCCATCTTGTTCAATTATTTCTCCAAAATATTTAGGTTTTTCACCTCTAGGGTGAGAATATTCTAAATTGATTTCATGATTAACAATTTCATTTATTTGTTTTTCACTCATAGCAAGATTAATTTTCTTTTCTTTTAATAATTGTTGTTTAATATATTCCTTTATAGTTCTTTTTCTAGCTTTAGGTGATAGTATACCTTGTTTAGTTAAAGTATTATAAATAAACTTATATGAAACCTTAATATTTTCTTCTTCTTCAAGATATTCTTTAAAATGACTGAAATTAAAGTCTTGATATTTAGTCTTATAAAGTAGTATAATATCTTCAGAAAGAGATTTATTTAAGGTTGTTGCTGGTTTTCTTGAGCGATTCCCATGTACAAAACCTTTTTTACCTCTTTCTTTATATTTAATTATTAGACGATTTACTTGTCGTATTGTAATACCTAGTTTTAATGCAGCTCTTTCTTTACTGCCTCCGTGTTCAACTAGTTCTTTAATAACTTCATA
>JBJEXX010000036.1:0-5887 GCA_051886215.1 Bacilli bacterium
AATCCTAATAGTTGTAATTCTACTTGTATTTTATTTATTTCTTCAAAAGATAAAGTTAGATTTTTTAAATCTGTTTTAGATTTATGGCATAAATCACTAATTGTTATTATTCCATTTTCCTTTAGTAAATTTAGAATATTCATATTAATATCTATTCTATCTATGCTTTGTTTTAATATATTTTTCATTATTGTTTTCTCCCTTTTTTACTGCAACTAATAATTCATTTGGCTGTACCATTCTATTACATTGTTTATATGTAAAAGTTTCGCCAGTAAAATAAACATTGTAATTCATATTTTCCAATTTATTTTTACATAATTGTAAAAACTCTTCTGTTTCTATTTCTGTTAAATTTTCTTTTACTCTTAACTCATAAAAAGTTATTCTAACCTCTTCTTCATTCTCTAACAACTTATATTCTATATATCTTCCTACATATTCCGTCATCATTATTCATATCACTATCCTACATCAAATTTATCACTATTATAACATAATTTTACAAAAAAAATAAAGGGTATTTAGAGGTTTTCTCTAAATACCCTTTTTGTGCGATAGAACCTTTGAAATCTACAACTTACTATTAGATTCTAAAAACCGAGTTCTCGGTAATACTTCTTCTATATTTATCTCTTTAAAGTATGTTATTGTTGTCCAATCGTCATTGTCTTCTACTTCTTTTTCAAAGTATGTACCTTTAACTTTTGTTTTATTAGTAAATACATAACCATTTCCTAATCCTTCTAAAATATCACAATATAGCATTGGACTTTCTATTTCTTGAAAACCTATTTTAACTTTTCCAAATCTAAATTCATAATCAGTTACATATTCATCTTCTTGTAGCTGCAACTCTTTAAAATTCAATTCATAAATTGTCTGTGTGTTTAAATTTTCTTTAAATAGTATATATTCTTCACTTTTATTTGTTTTGTAATATACATCATATTCTAAATCTTCATTCCAAGTACCAGTATATAATCTGTTTATACGAACAGCATCTGTAGGTAAATGGTCTGACCAAGTAAATGTATCTAATGGTACATTTGAATTGTTTTTTATATTTTTAAAATTATAAAATATATCATCTTTGCTTTGTGTTTCAATAAATCCGTTCTTTTGAACTTCTACTTTTATTTCTACATTATCATTTGTTATATCTACATTTACTATTTCTTGATCATTTACAATTTCTGCATCATAAACATTATTATTTAGCAAATAATATTTCCCACTAGATATTTCTTTTATTTTATAACAGCCTTTTAAAAGCTCTTTTGTTATCGCTTTTCCTGTTTCGTCTGTTGTTATAGTATCTACCAAATTATCTTCTAAATCGTATATTTCAAATGTTATATCTGGTAATGGACTACCTTTTGGTAATTCTGAATATTTATTGTCTTCACTACTTGTTTTTGTAACTTGTATATACCCTTTAATTTTTTCATTTTCAAAAGTTATATCAGTTATTTGATTTTCTTCTAGAGTTATTGTCTGTGTTTCTTCTGTCAATACATAATTTGATAATGTTTTACTTTCAACTACAGTATATTTCTTGTCAATTCTTAATCTCTTGCTTACAGCCTCGCCCTGTTCATTTGTTATTATTGTATCTACTAGGTTATTATCTTCATCATATATTTTAAATTCTACACCTGCTAATCTTACCTCATTATTGTCTTTATCTATTTTTATTACTCTAACTTGTCCTTTTTTTAGCTCGTTTTCAAAGATTATATCTTTTATCTGATCTTCTTCTAATGTTATTGTTTGCGTTTCTTCAGTTAGTACATAGTTTGATAATGTTTTACTTTCAGCCACAGTGTATTTCTTATCAATTCTTAACTTTTTACTTACAGTCTCGCCCTGTTCATTTGTTATTATTGTATCTACTAGGTTATTGTCTTCATCATATATTTTAAATTCTACACCTGCTAATCTTACCTCATTATTGTCTTTATCTACTTTTATTACTCTAACTTGTCCTTTTTTTAGTTCATTCTGAAAAGTTATATCTTTTATTTGATTTTCTTCTAATTCAACAGTTTGTGTTTCTTCATTTAATTTATAATTCCATAAAGTTTCACATTCTTGAATTTTTAATTTTGAATAATCTCTAATTGCATATCTACTCGTTAATGCCTCGCCATTGCTATTTGTTATTATTGTTTCCAAAATTTTATTGTTCTCATCTAGTACATTAAACTTAACGCCAGCTAATCTTACCTCATTATTGTCTTTATCTACTTTTATTACTTTAACTTGTCCCTTTTTTAATTCATTTTCTATTGTTTGATTATTAGTAGTATTCCATTCAACTCTAACTTCTGTATTATCTGTTAAATTGTACCATTTATTTGTAGTTCGTTCAATCCAAGCATAATTTCCGTATTCTTAAGTCTTTAACTATTATTTCGCCATTTGCATCAGTAGTATATGTACCAATAACTTTATCAAACTCATAACTATATAAATCAAATTTCACTCCACCAAGAGTAATTTGATTATTGTCCTTATCTACTTTTGTTACTTTAAGATTTCCTAACTTATGTTTATTAGTAATATTAAATGTTTTTGTTTGTCCATAGCTTAAATAAAAGTTTTGTTCATTAGATTCAAAAACATATTGTTCATTACTAGATATCTCCTTTAATATATAATTATTTTGATAAAGTCCTGTAAATTCTGCCACCCCTTTACTATTTGTAGTTGCATTTGCTACAACAGTTCCGTCTGTTTTTAATAATTGAAATGTAGTATTAGGAATTGGCTCATTTGTATCTACATCTGTTTTATTTATAATTACTTTTGCATTATTAGTTTTTAAGTTTAATGTTCCCTGTCCTGCCTCATCTCCATAAGGATCTGATGTAATAAGATAGTTTTGTGTATTTGCGATATATGTTTTTCCATAAAAAACAGGATATGTTTTGCATTTAGCTTGAACATTTATTTTTACATTTATATCACTAGACATAGAGCTTTTAGGTATTCTTAATTTAAAATGTTCTCCACCATTAAATGTAGTTTTAGCATTATTATTCATATCTGTTATATAAGCTCCACTAGGACTATTTATAAGATTAGTAATTGTATATTGTGAATTTGTTACTCTTGAGCTAACTGTATATTCTTGTGAATAATAGTTACCGTCTTCTTGTAGAGTTCCTATTTTATTAACTGTTACATTTGCACTTTGAGGAGTATATGTTCCATATCTTCCCTCATATACCATCTTTTTTATCGCCTCATGTATTTTTTCTCCTCTTTCATTTCCACCTCTATAATAGGTATCTACATCATTATCATATAATATTGAATAAACGGCTTGTTTTGTTGCTAGAAAAGCATCAAAATCATTATATACACCTAATTCACTTGCACTTTTATATGGAAATCCATTTATTGCAACTCTCCAAAGTCTTACATCATCAATAAGTCTGTCTAAATTTACATCATAATTATCATATTCTCCAACTCCAGCTGACCCTCTATTTAAACAATATGCTGGATATGTCTTTCCATTTTCTTTATATACAACATAAGTACAAGTAACATAAGACCATACTCCATCTGACCTTTTGTATTGTAATGTATAATCACAATCTCCCATTTGATATATATTTACATCTTGCTTAAATGTTACTGCATACGCTATATTTTGTAGCGATGATACAGATAGTAATATTAACATTACTATTGCAACTATTTTCTTTATTTTTAACATAAAAAAACCTCCTTTTTATTTATTGTTAAGTTGTTATGACAATTTAACAGGCATAAAAAAAGGCAGGTATAAGACCTATATAGCCTTATCCTGCCGATTTTATATTAAATTATATAATAAAACATTGTGTACTTATATGGTTACCATTGAAATAATAATCTCTTGCATATATTTTTATTATTCCACATTTCCAAGTAATTTTATTTATCACTCTTTGTTCTGTAAAAGTAAATTCATTTGTTAATTCTGGAATTGTACTATCTATTACTATTTCATACCCATAAATTTTCATATCTTCTGTTTCATTATTTTGTATAACTGTTTTTATTTTATTTATCATTTGTTCATTGATTTTATATTCTTCTGTTATTTGTTCTTGTTTTATTTCTTCTTGACTTATTTCTTCCTTTTTTTCAGTAATATTAGTTTGTTCATTCTCTTTTTCTATTGCTTGTTCTTTTGTATCATCAACGGTTTGTGCTATTAGCTGTCTTTCTTCGTCTACTTGCTCTGTTTTTTTATTCTCAATATTTTTTAAAATAGTAGTATCCGCTTCTTTTATATTTTCTTTCTCTGCTACTTTTTTATTTTCTTCTTTTTTATTAGTATCTACTACATTTTTAATATCTTGTAGATTATCTGTATCTATATTTTCTTCAACTACTTTTTCATTTATTGTTTGAGAAATTTCTTGTTCTTTTTCAATATTACTTTTCTTATAAAGAAGTACGTCAATAATTCTTAATGCAACACCTATCAAACAAGCTATTATTAGTATTTTTAAAAACTTTACTATAAATCTAAACATATATATCACTCTCCTATATATAGTATAACTTTTTATATATATAAAAGTCTAACCAATTATATATGTTATTGATTATTTATCATATTTTCTTCTGATTCTACTGCTTGAACACAAAGCCTTTTATTACTTTGTCCTTTTACACAAGTTATCAAAGTAAGTCTATTATTATCTGTACTTTCTAACAATGACCAGTCTGTTTCTTCTATTATTTTAATGTCTTTTACTACATATCTTCTTGTACCATAGTTTGTTTTATAATATATTTCTGTTCCTACTTTGACTTTATTAAGATTTCTAAAAAAGTCGCCACTTCCACCTCCATTATGAGACGCTAGTCCAACATTTCCAGCATAAAGACTTGTGCTTGTAAAATGACCTATAGCCTCAGATAATATTGATAGTTCTGTTCCCTCTTTAATTGGAGCATTATCTAAAAGTATATCTGGTATAGTTAATGTTCCAATAGTATCTTCATAAGTAATTTTTTGTTGTTCCAGTGGCTCTAAATTTTTTATTTCTTCGTTATCTCCAACAATTATCGTTTCTTCTGCTTTTTTATTTGCACTAAATACTTTAAATTTATGAATTAAAAATACTGACACAACTATAGTTAATATAACAAGCGTTATTACTAATATAAATATTTTTGTTCCTTTATTCATATAGCTGCACCTCCTATATTACAATATCTATTGTATATGGAGTTATATTGTTTGATTTGTTTATTAGTTTTTCTGTTACTCTATTCTGTCTTTTAATTTTAATCATTTTACCATTGTGTTTATCTATAAATTTTTCATCAATTATAATCTTGTATCTATTACTTTTAGTTTTATAATTATATCTATCTAAATTTATAGTTGGTCTTGCTATTCTTTGTTTTCCTATCTCTTTCCATTCTTTATTTTGAAAATTGTATATAGTTACATTTTTCTTTCGTGTAATAAATATTACAACTACAATAAATGTTATTCCACTTAATAAAATAATTGTAGGCATATAATCTTTATCTGTTGATACATTTTTATATGTAATTTCATAAATATAATCATTTTCTATTGTTTTGTCAGCTGTTCCAGTATATTCTGCTGTAACAATATATGTAAGGGGATTATCTACTCTTTTTTTAGTAGCATAATAGCAAGTAGCTTTATATTTACTTGGAATTGAATTTTCTTGTATTTTTCTTGTTTCTGTAACTTCCCAATTTGTAGTAATTAAATCTAATACCATTCCATCTTTCATAACCTGTTTTGGAATATTATTTAAGTCATTAGTATCTAAATTAGTATATGTTTTTGTATCTTCTATCAAGTATTCTTTATAGCCATTATACTGACTTTTTATAT
>JBJEXX010000037.1:0-5848 GCA_051886215.1 Bacilli bacterium
AATCAATTCATTTATCAAACTTATTGTTCACCAACACTATTTGACAAAGAACCCTGTTTTTTTGTGTAAAAAAAGTACTATCAAAGCACTTTTTTTATTCCATAAATTAATCTTTATAAGGCAATTTATCATATCCTGTTTTATGTTTTACATAATTTTCAAGAATAGTTTTATCTTTTTGATTTATCTTTCCATCAACATTTACATCTGCTGCTTTTAACGCTGCCTTATTAAGAGTTCTCTTACCTAATAAATAATCATTTAACATATCTACATCATCACTATCAACTAAACCTTCACCATTCACATCACCTATTACAGAAATAATATAAACACTTAAGTCATTATCTTTCTCAACAACTAGAAAGTCTCCTGTAGCAACTATTTCATCACTATTTTTATATTTTTCAAAACTACCCAATATTTTAGCTTGAGTAAGTTTCAAATTGTTTAAAACTTCTGATACAGTTGTATTGCCTTTTATGTTAGAAACAATTAAACCATCTGTTACAGTAACTTTCAAGCTATCGCTATGCCCATTTGAAATAGCAGTAATTACAGCGATTCCATTTTTTAATGGTGTAATAATTCCTTCATTATTAATTTCTAAAACTTCTGGATTACTTACTGTCCATTCCATATTTCCTTCTACATAATCACTCAAGTTAAATTTAACATTTTTATCAATAATTAAATTTTTAATGTTTAAACTAATACCTTCCATATTAGAATCATAATCACCTACAAATACTTCACAAGTAGCTTTAGCTGTAGAATCTTTTACTCTAACTGTTATAGTGGCTTTTCCTTTTGATACACCTGTAATCTTACCATTTTTTACTATTGCTACTTTTTCATTATCACTTTTCCAAATGTATTCTTCTACTAAAGCATTACTAGGTTCCACTGAGGCTTTGACTGTGATTGAATCACCAACGTCTAAATTAACTATAGAACTATTTAAATACAATTCATCAACTAAAACCTTTTTATAAACTACAGTTATCTCAATATCACTAGTTAAATTTTCAATACCTTTAAAATCCTCAAAATTATTTAGGCTAATATTGTCTAATTTTTCACTATATTTAACTATATCCTTATCATAACCATCAATATTCTTAATAAAGAAATCCCAATTTTCACTTAGAGTATTTTTAGAAGAAATATAATATATCTTATCTGATAAATTTTCACCATTTTCAGTCTGATATGATACTTTAACTCTTATTTTATTATCATCAATTTTAACAGATACATCATCATTTTTTATATTAATAGATATATTGCCATTATATTCATTAGAGTATACTGGCGAATGGTACATTGTTCTTTTAACTGCATCATTCAAATAATTACTTTTTTTGTTAATATATGTTTTTATTGAATAACTAGGTTCGATATATTTTAATAAATCACTACTATTTGAATTAGTATTGCCCTGCTTATTTAACTTAAATATATCTGCTTGTAGATTCTTTTCATATTCTGTAATAAGTGCTTTTTCTATATCGGAACTTATATTACCCATAGATAAATATTTTGTTTCACCAACTGTAATCATAGATATTAAAGCACTATCATCTATATAATTTTTTATCTTATTTTTTCCGTTATAATCATCAATGTTAATATTATCTAATGGACCTAAAATAGTTATTTTACTATCACCAAAAATAACTTCTTTACCCGCAGTTAAAGTAACAACTTCACTATTTTCTTTTTTAGCTAAACTCAAAAATTCATCATACATAGAAATAATATTTTTATATTCTTCACTATCATCCTCTATGGCTGTCAAAATATCACGATTTTGAATATATAAACTATCTACATCTAACTTATTAAAAATATCTTTTACTTCCCCAATATAATTTTCATCAAATTCAGTTAAATATAAACTAAAAGATTTATATTTACCACTATACTTTGATTTACTTATTTTTTCAGAAACAAATTTTATTACTTTATTATCATCATCTTTACTACCAGTATCCATCAATATAAAATTACCACCAGATTCTAATAGCACTGAATCACCAGATGTATCAATGACATATATATTCATTTGAGTATTATTATCACTAAATACCACTTTGGAAATAGAATTATCCTTTTTAGATACTGCATAAGCACTAAGTAAACATATTATACCAATTCCCCAAACAACTATAAGTATAGCTATATTTTTTGCTCTATAAGCAAATTCTTTTTTCTTTTTATTCTTTTTCATATATCTCTCCTATTTTTATAAATAGATTATATTACAAAAAAAAGAGATAATCAATAACCTCTTCTTAATATTTCAAATTTTATGTTAGTTTTACTACCAAATTTTTGGGCTTCTTTATTAGTATTAAATAACAAATCAAAAGCATATTTTTTATCAAATCCAATATTACTACCTCGATCAAGAACAATCCCTATAATCTCATTATTATCAATATACATTCTAACAATAGTTCCAAAAGGATATGATTTATCGCCTGCTAAAATACGAACTTTACCATAAAAATTATCATTATAATATATATTACCATCACCAATATAATAACCGGAAGCTGTACGATTGCTTGAACAACCATAACAATCAACTCCATATGCTGTCATATCCGCTACAAAACTGTCTAATATATTTTCTTCAGATTCGACTTTTATTTCCTTTATATCTTCTTTATTTTCATCTATAACAACATTTTCTTCTTTTTCTAATGTTTTTTCTTCATTAACAATAGTTTCTTTACTATCTTCTTTAATAATTTCTTTATATAGAACTTTACTATTCAATGTTTTATAAGAATTCATATTTTCAGAAATAATAGTTTCATAATTATATACATTAGTATTATTTAGAATAAAGGCATATAAGAAAACAAATGAATTACAACATATTATAAATAATATATTTTTTAATATTTTCAATATCATCACCTTGATATATTATAACTAATTATACAAAAATTGACAATAATCCAGTGTAAACAATCACAAATTTACGTAAACAAAAAAGAGATTATTTAATCTCTACTAAAGATAATTTTTTTCCATCATGAATAAAATATAATTTAGCTTCTTTTTGATAATCGCTTTTTTGTGTATAATTCCAACTAACTTGTACTTCATATGCTTCTTCATCTTTTTCCTTAGAATCATTATAATAATAAGTAACAGTATTTACTTCATCAACTTCTACATCATCAACAATTGGTAAATCTTGTTCTCTTTTTCCATATAAATCACTTTCTAAATACAAATATAAAGTATCTTTTACTTTGTCTTTATAGTTTTCTACAACATCACTATAAACAAATTCACATCCACCAATATCATTGTTATCAATTCTTAAATCAAGAGAATATAAATCAATTATAAACATTTTAGAAATTAGTTTTAAATATTGTTCTTCATCAACATCAGCAGAAGCTAAAACATTTTTTAATTCTTTAAAATAATTCTTATAATTCTCAGTGCTTCTATCGTTAAGAGTATATCCATATTTCGGTATAGAATCAATGGATTTTTTTCTCATAGTTTTAGAACTTCCTCCAAAAAAACTAAAATAAATATATAATCCTAAACCTATTACAACTAATAATAACAATATAATCCAAACGCTTTTCTTTAGTTTCATTAATTCACCTCATTAGAATATTCATTAGATTCTTCACTATCATGTTTAATAAGATCAAATACTATTGTATTGTTAGAAACTTCCAATAATTCTGAAACATATTCATTTGTTTGTTTAATATAATCCTTATCAATAGCCTCATTAGTCAAAGCTTTATATTCTCCTTTTTGACTATTATAATATACTTTATTAGACACCCAATTACCTGTTGGGAAAGGAACAACGTTATCATATTTTGTATTAAATATATCATGGCCTAATTGATATTTATTATAAAAACCAAACATATTGCCAAGTGTAGGCATTACATCATACATTCCCATTGGATAATCATAAGTAGTAGAATACTTATTATTCTTATCATAAATAATAAATGGCACTCTTCTATTCATCTCATAATCATAATCATCAAATAGAACATATTCTTCATCTTCTTCAGTTAAAATAGAATCGTTTTCTCTATCATAATTATACATTCTCTGATATTCTTTTTTAGATAACCTATTATCATGATCCCCATAAAGAATAACTATAGTATCATCAAGGATTCCTTCTTTTTCTAGATCATCCATAAATTGACCTACCGCTTTATCTGCATAATGAGCTGATTTTAAATAATTACCTAATTTAGTTCCTTCCAAATAATTATAAGTAACATCATTTCCATCAGCATCTTTTTCATGTAAAGAAACATCAAATTCACCATATTTTTCTGTATCAGAAAAAGGTGTATGATTAGAAAGCATAATTACAGTACCATAAAACGGCTTATCTGCTTCATGTATTTCTTTCAAATAAGGAATAGATTGTTTAAAGAATGATTCATCAGACAATCCTAGTCCAATTACATCCTCATCTTTTACTTCATAATCTTCTTTATTATAAAATCTATCATAACCAAAAGTTTCATACATTACATTTCTATTCCAGAAAGTCTTATTATTAGCATGCATGCTAAAAGTATAATATCCTTGATCTTTCAATAAATTTGGAATTGTATTATAAGTTCTATTAAAATAACTTACAAATACCGTACCGTTATTACTTGGCATTAATGATGTATTTAATGTAAATTCACTATCACTACTAGTTCCAACACTTACTTGAGAATAAAAATTATTAAAATACATTCCTTCACCCGCTAATTTATTCAAATTAGGTGTAACTTCTTGATCATTTATTTTTAAACCTATTAGAAAACTCATCATGCTTTCGCAATGAATTGAGAGAATATTTTTTCCTTTATATATATTTGTATATTCATTTTTCGTATTTTCATTCTTTTCAGAAAAGTATTCTTTAAATGATTTATAGGCTTTATCATAACCAAATAAAGAGTTTATTTTTGGCTTTATACTTTGAACTATATCATTAGTTTGATATGTATATAAACCAAATGAATTTACAATATAAACTCTATTCCATTGTTTTGCAAATCTACTCCATTCAACACCTGTTACATTTAAACAAAATAGAAACAAACAAACAAAGAAACTTCCTAATACTTTTGTAAATTTAGTTTTATTTTGATATTCTTTTTTTAATGTTTTATTTTTCTTACTTTTAATAATATAACCTATAAAAATTAATGTAGGTATTAAATAAATCATATCCTTAATTTGAAATACATTTTCTGTAACAGCATCTCCTACATCTCCTAAAAAACGACTAGTAGATAAAAGAGAAATAGACGCAAATGATGAATAGAATGTATAATAAACAGAATGAATAACACAAACAACCGTTAAAAATATATGCCAAAAAATCAAATATCCTGTTTTATGTTTTGGTTTAATTAAAAAATAAAATGAACCTACTAATAAAACAAAAGCTAAATCCGCCAAAAGAGGCTTAATAGAAAAATAATTATGTATTGTCACAAAACGCATTAAAGTTGGATTAAGTACAGTACATACTACAAATAAACAAAATAATTTATTATTTTTTATTTTTGTATTTATTAATTTAAAAAACTTATGTATTTCCTTTTTGGGATTATTTTTAAATCTTTTAATTATATTAAGACAATACTCTTTTATATTTAAGCATTTTTCTTTAAAATTAAATTTCTTTTTATTATCACTTTTATTCTTTTTCATTTTAACACCTTCCATGGTATTATAACATTATTGATTTAAAAATTCAATTCTTTAAAAAAATACGATAGTGTTTCCAAAGTCGGGAGATTTATAAAATATACTCTTATAAATAAATAAA
>JBJEXX010000038.1:0-65574 GCA_051886215.1 Bacilli bacterium
AACGAACTCCGATTAAGTCCTTAACACGTCCACCACGAATTAATACAACACTATGCTCTTGTAAATTATGTCCAATACCAGGAATATAAGTATCCACTTCACGTCCATTACTTAAACGAACACGAGCGTATTTACGTAAAGCTGAGTTTGGTTTCTTTGGTGTCTTTGTACCAACACGAGTACATACTCCTCTTTTTTGTGGAGCTGCTTGAACAGTTGCTTTTCTTTTAATACTGTTTAATCCAACTCTTAAAACTGGAGCTTTTGGTTTTCTAACTTTTTGTCCTCTACCTTTTCTTACAAGTTGATTTATTGTAGTCATAAAATAGCTCTCCTTTCTTTCCACATATCCAGGTGTGTCATTTTTATTATTAAATATAGTTTTGCCCTAAAGCAAAACAATTTAACCAACATTGATACTATATCATTATGATATTCCTTTGTCAATAAAAATATACAAAATTTATAAAAAAAGATTATTCAGCAAAAGAACTAGAATAACCTTCACTTATATAATAATCACCACATTTAATATACGGGGTAACATTCACCACATTATCATATGTAATTTTTGCATATCCATCACAACTTACTTGTCCATCAGTTAATACATTTAAATAATCCAATGCAATTAATTTTTTAGAAGTTACGTACATAGGATCTTTATCATTAAAATCTGGGTAATATTCTTTTTGATATAAAGCAGCAGCGGTTTTTAAATTTTTTTCTATAGAACTATAATCAAAATCACTTTTATCATTATCTTTATATTCTGTACCATCATTAGGATTTAATAAAGGATTATCTCTATCGTCCAAATGCATATTATGAACAATTAATGAGATAACTATTAACAAAACAATAAAAATCCCCATAAAGAAAAACATATTTGATATTCCAAATCCTCTATTTTTCATTTACATCACCTAATAATAGTATACTCTAAAACATAAAAAAAAGAAAGAAAAAGGAATAAGTTTCCTTATTCCATAAATTTATCTTCTAAAGCATCTATTGGTTCATCTTCCAATAATTCACTAGCTAAATCATAGTCAACGTTTTGATAAGCCTTTATACCAGTACCTGCTGGGATAAGCTTACCAATAATAACATTTTCTTTTAATCCAACTAAATGATCTGTTTTTCCACGTATTGCAGCATCAGTTAAGATTCTTGTTGTTTCTTGGAATGATGCAGCAGATAAGAATGAATCAGTTTCAAGTGAAGCTTTTGTTATACCTAGAAGTACTGGCCTACCTGTAGCAGGTTTTTTACCATTAATAATAGCTTGTTTATTTTCTCTAGTAAAGTCATGTATATTTACTAAAGATCCTGGAATAAACATAGTTCCACCATTATCAACAATTCTCATCTTAGAAATCATTCTACGTGCGATAACTTCAACGTGTTTATCAGAAATATCAACACCTTGTGAACGATATGCATATTGTATTTCTTTTAATATGTATTCTTGTGTAGTAACTGGATCGGTAACAGCTAATAATTCTTTAGGACTAATTGCACCTTCTGTCAACTTATCACCTGCTGCTACAACATCTCCTACTTCTACACGTAATTTAGAACCATAATTTGTAACATGTTCTTTAGATTCAACTTTATTTTTAATTGTAATTTTATATTTACCATGTTCTTCGTTAACTTTAGTGATTTTACCATCGATTTCAGCAATTGTAGCTTTTCCTTTAGGAATACGTGCTTCGAATAATTCTTGTACACGAGGAAGACCTTGTGTAATATCTTCTCCACCAGCAACTCCTCCAGTATGGAAAGTACGCATTGTAAGCTGAGTACCTGGCTCACCAATAGATTGAGCAGCCATAACACCGATTGCTTCACCAACCTCAACAACATTTCCAGTTGCAAGATTACGTCCATAACATTTTTGACAAACGCCATTAATAGTATTACATGTAAGAATAGATCTAATTTCTACTTCTTCTATTCCTGCTTTTATTATCTTATCGGCAATTTGTTCAGTTATATATTGAAGCTTATCAGCAATTACTTCACCAGTTTCAGGATTGATTATCTTCTTATTAGTAAATCTACCAACAATTCTATCATATAATCCTTCTATTACAGCACCATTCTTATCATTAACGAAGGTTTTTACTACAAATCCATTTTCAGTTCCACAATCTTCTTCTTTAACGATTATATCTTGACTTACATCAACTAAACGTCTTGTTAAGTAACCTGAATCTGCAGTTTTTAATGCTGTATCGGCACTACCTTTACGAGATCCATGACTTGATAAGAAGAATTCAGATACTGATAATCCTTCTTTAAATGAAGATAATACTGGGATTTCTACAGACTCACCATTTGGTTTAGCCATTAATCCACGCATACCAGCAACTTGAGTAAAGTTTGAAATATTACCACGAGCACCAGAATGCATCATCATAAATATTGGATTATCTAAATCAGAATCCGCAATAACTTGTAATTCTTTTTGAACTTCGTCTTTAGCTTTGTTCCATGTTTCAATTACTTTTTCATATCTTTCTTCTTCAGTAATTAAACCACGTTTATATTGTTTATTAATAGTATCTACTACTTTTTGATGTTCCGCAACTATTGCATCTTTATTATTACATCCAATAACGTCACTCATAGAAACTGTAATTCCGGCAATTGTAGAATATTTAAATCCTAAATCTTTTAAATCATCCAAGAATATTGAAGTTTCTGTAGTTTTATAACGTTTAAATATTTGAGCAATAATTTTTTCTAATATTTTCTTAGCAAATGGTTTTACTAATTCCATAGAAGTGATTGCTTCTGGTATGTTAGTGCCCTTTTCTAAGAAATATTTATTAGGTGTAATATTTTGAATATTATCATCAGTAGGTTCATTTATATAAGCAAATGAATCTGGTAAAATTTCATTAAATTTAATCTTACCAACAGTAGTAACTAAATATTTACCTTTTTGACTATCAGTAAATAATTTATGTTTAAATGAATCAACTGGAATAGCAATTCTTGTATGTAATGTTATTTCTTTTCTTTCATATGCCATTAAAGCTTCATTAACATCCTTAAATACTCTTCCTTCTCCAGGAAGGCCAGCCTTTTCCATTGTAATATAATAATTACCTAAAACCATATCTTGACTTGGTGTAACAATAGGATCACCACTAGATGGTTTCAAAATATTATTAGCACCTAGCATTAACATTCTAGCTTCAGCTTGAGCTTCTTCAGATAATGGAACGTGTACTGCCATTTGGTCTCCATCAAAGTCAGCATTAAATGCTGTACAAACTAATGGATGCAAACGAATTGCTTTTCCACCAACTAATTTAGGTTCAAATGCTTGAATACCTAATCTATGAAGTGTAGGAGCACGGTTTAATAATACTGGATGTTCTTTAATAACATCTTCAACAATGTCCCAAACTTTTGGATCACGATTATCAATTAATCTCTTAGCAGCTTTAATATTATGCGCTATATCACGAGAAACTAAACCATGAATAACATGGGGTTTAAATAATTCAAGTGCCATTTCTTTTGGTAATCCACATTGATACATTTTTAAGTTTGGTCCTACAACGATAACACTACGACCAGAATAATCAACGCGTTTACCTAATAAGTTTTGACGGAAACGACCTTGTTTACCTTTTAACATACTAGAAAGTGATTTTAAAGCACGATTTCCAGCACCAGTAACACTTCTACCACGTCTTCCATTGTCAAATAGAGCGTCAACTGCTTCTTGTAACATACGTTTTTCATTTTGAATAATGATTGTAGGAGCACCTAAATCTATTAATTTTTTCAAACGATTGTTACGATTAATAACACGTCTATATAAATCATTTAAATCACTAGTAGCGAATCTTCCACCATCAAGTTGTAACATTGGACGAAGATCTGGAGGTATTACAGGAATACAATCCAAAATCATCCATTCTGGTTTATTACCAGATTTATAGAAAGCATCAAGAACATCAATTCTCTTAAGCAATCTAACTCTTTTTTGACCTTGTGCAGTTTCTAATTCTTTTGTTATTTGAGCAATTTCTTTTTCTAAATCAACTTTCTTCAAAAGTTCTTTTATTGCTTCTGCACCCATTCCTACTTTAAATCCGTTACCATATTTTTCATAATATGCACGATATTCTTTTTCAGATAATGTTTGCTTATTTTCAAGAGGAGTATTTCCTTTATCAATTACTACATAACTAACAAAATATAAAACTTCCTCTAAATCTCTTGGACTCATATCAAGGACAATTCCCATACGTGATGGAACACCTTTAAAGAACCAAATATGAGATACTGGAGTTGCAAGTTCTATATGTCCCATTCTCTCACGTCTAACTTTAGAACGAGTTACTTCAACTCCACATCTGTCACAAATAATATTTTTATATCTTACTCTTTTATATTTACCACAAGCACATTCAAAATCTTTGCTTGGACCAAATATTTTTTCACAATATAAACCATCTCTTTCAGGTTTTAAAGTACGATAATTAATTGTTTCTGGTTTTTTTACTTCTCCATAAGACCATTCACGAATTTTTTCAGGAGACGCAATACCAATTCTTAAAGCAGAAAACTTATTTACTTCTATCATTAGTCTTCATCTCCTTCCATAACAGCTTCTTCAAAATCGCTATCATCATAATCTTCTTCATCATCTTCGTAATCGTCTATGTCATCTTCTTCACTAACAGTTGGCTCTTCAGGTAAAGGTTGAACTTCCTCTACTGGAGTAAAATCATCTTTATACTCTTCTTCTTCTACTTGTTTTAAATCTAGTAAATTATTTTCATCATCTACTATACCTACATCAAGTCCTAATGCTTGGAACTCTTTCATAAGAACTCTAAACGATTCAGGAACTCCTGCGTGATTTATTTCTTGTCCTTTTACTAAAGCTTCATATACTTTAACACGACCTAAAATATCATCAGATTTAACTGTCAACATTTCTTGTAATGTATGAGCAGCACCATATGCATATAATGCCCAAACTTCCATTTCTCCAAATCTTTGACCACCGAATTGAGCTTTACCACCAAGTGGTTGTTGTGTAACTAATGAATAAGGTCCTGTTGAACGAGCATGTAACTTATCATCAACCATATGGTGAAGTTTAATCATATACATAACTCCAACAGCAATTCTATTATCAAATGGTTCTCCAGTACGTCCATTATATAGTACTGTCTTTCCATCTGGATCCATTCCAGCTTCTGCCATCATTTCTTGAACGTCTTCCAAGCTAGCTCCATCAAATACTGGAGTTGCAACATGAACACCTAATTTTTTAGCGGCCATACCTAAATGTAATTCTAAAATTTGACCTAAGTTCATACGAGATGGAACACCTTGTGGATTTAACATGATATCAACAGGAGTACCATCAGCCATATATGGCATATCTTCTTGAGGAAGAATAAGTGAAATAACACCTTTGTTACCATGACGTCCAGACATCTTATCTCCAACTTGAATCTTACGTTTTTGTGCAATATATACACGAATTACTTTTGAAACACCTGCTGGTAATTCATCATTATCTTTTCTAGAGTAAATTTTAATATCATGAACAATACCTTCAGCACCATGAGGTACTCTTAATGAAGTATCTCTAACTTCACGAGTCTTTTCACCAAATATTGCATGTAATAATTTTTCTTCTGAAGTAAGTTCTGCCATACCTTTAGGAGTAACTTTACCAACTAAGATATCTCCTTCTTTAACTTCTGTACCAATAACAACAATACCATTTTCATCCAAATTACGTCTAGCTTCATCACTAACATTTGGAATATCTCTTGTTATTTCTTCAGGTCCTAACTTAGTTTCACGACATTGAATTTGATAATCTTCTAAGTGAATAGAAGTATAAACATCATCTTTAACTATTTTTTCATTTAATATAACTGCATCTTCATAGTTATAACCATCAAATGTCATAAATGCTACAGTAACATTTTTACCTAAAGCAAGTTCTCCTTGATCTGTACTTGGAGCATCAGCAAGAACAAAACCGCGTTTTACTTTATCCCCTACTTTAACACAAGGTCTTTGATGGAAACTTGTATCTGAGTTACTTTCTTCAAAGTTTGCAAGTAAGTATGTATCTTCTCCACCTTTAGTTTTTACCACTACTTTTCTAGAGTCAACATATTCAACTACACCATCAGCTTTACAAACAACTACTTCTCCACTATCACGAGCTGCAACAAACTCAACTCCAGTACCAACAAGTGGTGCCTCAGATTTTAAAAGTGGAACTGCTTGACGTTGCATGTTAGCACCCATCAATGCACGAGTAGCATCATCGTGTTCCAAGAAAGGAATACAACTTGTTGTAACAGATACTACTTGTTGTGGAGAAACATCAACATAATCAACCTGTTCAGGTTTTACCATTATATTTTCTCCTCTAAAACGAGCAGTAACTAATTTATCTATTATTTTATTATCTTCATCTGTATTAACAGTAGCTTGACTAATCATAAAATCTGCTTCTTCATCTGCAGTTAAATAGTCAACTTGATCTGTTATAACACAATCATTAACTTTTCTATATGGAGTCATTATAAATCCATACTCATCAACTTTTGCATAACTTGCTAAAGAAGTAATCAAACCTATATTTTGTCCTTCTGGAGACTCAATAGGACATATTCTACCATAGTGAGAAGCATTAACGTCACGTACTTCCATTCCGGCTCTATCACGAGACAAACCTCCTGGTCCTAAAGCAGATAAACGTCTTTTATTAGTTAACTCAGCTATTGGATTCATTTGATCCATAAATTGAGATAATTGACTACTACCAAAGAATTCTTTCATAGCAGCAGTAACAGGTCTAATATTTATCAAAGTCTTAGGAGTGATTTCATCTGTTTCTTGAGTAGTCATTCTTTCGCGAATAACTCTTTCCATTCTTGAAACACCAATTCTAAATTGATTTTGTAATAATTCTCCAACTTGACGAATACGTCTATTTCCTAAATGATCAATTTCATCAAAATTACCAACACCATTTAATAAATTTAAATAGTAAGAAACAGAAGCATAAACATCTGATATAGTTAATCTCTTTTCAGTAATAGTTTGATCATTACCAATTAGAGTAATCTTATTCTTTTTATTACCTGGTTCATATATTTTTAAAGTTTGAACTTTTCCATAAGTATCTAATTCACTATTAATAGTAACTTCTTTTACATTATAACCATCTTTAAAAATATCTTTTAATTGTTCTAAAATGTCCTTAGTAATTAAAGTCCCTTTAGCAACAACAACTTCACCATTAACCTTTATATCTTCAGCAAGAACTTGATTTAAAGCTCTTTCTAATACATTTAACTTACGATTAAATTTATAACGACCAACACGCGCTAAATCATATCTAAATTCATCAAAGAATCTAGTGATAATTTGGTTTTTAGAAGAATCTAATGTAGCTGGTTCTCCTGGTCTTAATTTTTCATAAATCTCTATTAGAGCTTCATCTGTATTTTTAGTTGAGTCTTTTGCTAGAGTATTTTTTATATAGTCTCCATCTCCAAATAATCCAGTAATATCATCATCACTAGATAAACCAAATGCACGAAGTAAAGTTGTTAAAGTAACCTTTCTAGTTCTATCAATTCTAACATATAATACATCTCTTGCATCAGTTTCAAACTCCAACCATGTACCACGAGTTGGAATTATTTGCGAAGTAATTAACTCACGACCATTTTTATCAATTTCACGATTGAAATATACGCTTGGACTTCTTACTAATTGTGAAACAATAACACGTTCTGCTCCATTAATTACAAAAGTTCCAGCATCAGTCATAACAGGTAAATCACCCAAGAATATTTCTTGTTCTTTTACTTCACCTGTCTCATGATTAAACAAACGTACTTCCACTTTCAAAGGAACTGCGTAAGTAGTCTCACGATCTTTACATTGTTTAATAGAATATCTTGGTTCATCAAAATGATAATCACCAAATTCTAAAGAAAATGTTCCTGAAAAATCTTCTACTGGGAATAAGTCTTCAAATACCTCTTTAATACCTGTATCAATAAACCATTGATAACTTTTTTTCTGTATTTCAAGTAAATCCTTCAATTCATAAGTGTTTCTAATTCTAGAAAAACTTCTTCTTTCTCTGTGTTCACCGCATTTTATTATTTTATAAGCCACTTAATTCACCCCATTACATATATTTTAGCCAAAGAACATATTAGTAAATATAATACATTGCCAATCTATATTATATACACAACATTCTCAACAAGTCAATATTTTTTACACTTTATTACAAAAAAACCTTTACTTTTATCTAACACTTCTACATTATATATTTTTTTCAAGTCGGATATCATCGATTTAGCTCCCTGATCTTTCCTAATAACGATATATAATACACCATTCTCAATCAAATAATTATGAGCACTCATTACAATTTCATAAATAATTTTCTTGCCAGCACGTATCGGCGGATTTGTAATAATAGTATCATAAAAATCATCAACTTTTTCATAACAGTCACTAACGAAAGCTTTACAATTCACATTATTCTCTTTTATATTCATCTGACACAAATGAATAGCACGTTTGTTAATGTCAATCATATCAACATGACTATTAAATACTTTAGATATATAAATTCCAATAGGCCCATATCCACAACCAACATCTAAAACTTTATTTCCAATATTCTCGGTTGTTAAAACTTCAAGAAGAAATCTAGTTCCATAATCTAATTTATTTTTAGAAAAAACGCCATTGTCAGTAAAAAAAGTAAAATTCTTATCCAAAATATTAATACTATGCTTCACTATATTACTTTTGATACTATTGTCATTATCAAAATATTGTCCCATTATATCACCTAAAGTAAAAAGACTATTATATAAAAAGTATATATAATAGTCTCCTTTCGTAAGTTTATTATACTAAAAAATAAAATAAAAGCAAATAAAAAATAAATATAAATTTATTTTTTACGTAAATAAAAGCTTAAATAATCATTTTTTATTCTTTTCCCAAATTTTTCTTATTAATTTTAAAGATAAAGTTGATAAAGTAAAACCAATTACAGGTACTAATGAACTCAACCAAACATTATCTATTTTTCTTATCAAATAAGAATACAACACAACTACAAAATAAGTTAAAATAGCTATACATAACTTTCTAAGTGTACTGGTCTCCCAAGCTTTATCCATTTCAACTCTTTTATTTCTTGCTTGGATATCTTTTATTTGTTTTTCTAAATCAGACATATTACCACCTCAACAATTAAATTATAACAAAATGCTATAAATAATTAAACAAAAAAGGACCAAATTGGTCCAATATAGCTTAATATTATTTAAATTCAACTGTAGCTCCAGCTTCTTCAAGCTTAGCTTTAATTTCATTAGCTTCATCCATAGATACATTTTCTTTAACAGTTCCACAAGAGTCAACGATATCTTTAGATTCTTTTAATCCTAATCCAGTAATATCTTTAACTGCTTTAATTACGTTAACTTTAGCAGCTCCTGCATCAGTTAATACTACATTAACTGAACTTGGTGCAGCATCTTCTCCTGCTCCTGCAGCTGGTGCAGCTGCTACTGCTACTGCAGATGGATCTACTCCAAACTCTTCTTTCATTGCATCTACTAATTCTTTAATTTCTAAAAGACTCATTTCTTTTAAAGCACTAATAAAATCTTCTCTATTTAATTTAGCCATTTTTCTTTCCTCCTCTAATTAATTTTCTTCTTTTTGTTTAGCGTATAAGTCTAAACATATTGATAAATCTTTTGGTATACCAATCATTGCTCCTGCTAGCATTGTTAATAATCCATCTCTAGATGGTATAGAAGCTAATTGATCAAGCATTGCTTTATCCGCAATCTCTCCATCAACAATCCCTACTTTCATAACTAATGCAGGATGATTTTTGGTAAATTCTGATATAACTTTGATTGGAGCAACTTGATCTTTACCATAAGCTAATGCACTTGGTCCAGTTAAGTTTTCACCTAAATCAATGTTTAAATCATTAAAAGCTCTACTCATTAATGTATTTTTATAAACTTTATAATCAGCGTCGCTTTCTCTTAAAGCACATCTTAACTCTTTGATTTCTGCATCTGTTAAACCACGATAATCAAATAATACAATACTATTATTCTCCTCAACACGTGTTTTAACTTCGTCAATAATCTTTTGTTTTTGCTCTAAGATTTTAACATTTGCCATAAAACACCTCCTTATTTATATTCGGGATGCCATAAAAAATTCCTAGTCATAGACTAGGAACTTTATATACTAAAAGTATGTCCTCGGTAGGATTTATTTGTATACCTACTGTCTATGGCACCAACAAAACAACATTATTGTATACTATTATTTATTATTTGTCAAATGAATTTATACTTATTTTTATTCCTGGACCCATAGTAGTGCTTACAGAAATATTTTTAATATAATCACCTTTAACAGTTGAAGGTTTGATTTTAGAAATTGCATTTACAAAATAAACTAAGTTTTCTAATAAATCCTCTTCACTAAAAGATACCTTTCCGATTACACCATGAATGTTTCCATAACTATCTGTTCTGTATTCTACACGTCCAGCTTTTACTTCGCTAACTGCTTTTTCAACATCTAATGTAACAGTACCAGTTTTAGGATTTGGCATTAAACCTTTTGGTCCTAATACACGTCCTAGCTTACCTAAAAGTGGCATCATATCTGGAGTAGCAATCATAACATCAAAGTCAAACCAATTTTCTTTTTCGATTTTTTCTAAGATATCAGTATCTCCAACAAAATCAGCTCCTGCAGCTTGTGCTTTTTTAGCTAATTCTCCACGAGCAACAACTAAAACTTTTTTAGTTTTACCTGTACCTTTAGGAAGTACCATAGCACCTCTTAACTGTTGATCAGCTTTTTTAGTATCTAGATTCAAATTCATAGCTACTTCTACTGAAGCATCAAATTTTGAAATTGAAGTTTCTTTTACTAATTTAACTGCTTCTTCTTTAGTATATGCTTTACCTTTTTCTACTTTTGTTAAAGCTTCATTATACTTTTTTGATCTTTTCTTCATTTTAATTCCTCCTTATGTGGTATGTACGGATTTTCCTCCCACATAGATTTATAATCTATATGTTGATTATTATTCTTCGCCTTCGATTTTTATTCCCATATTTTTTGCTGTACCTGCAACGATTTTCATTGCAGCTTCAACATCATATGCATTTAAATCAGGCAATTTAATTTCTGCTATTTCTTTTAATTGATCTTTTGTAATTGTAGCAACTGTTTCATTTGCTCCTTTAGCTGATCCTTTATTAATTTTAGCATATTTCTTTAAAAGAAATGCAGTTGGTGGAGTTTTAATTACAAAATCGAAACTTCTATCATCATAAACAGAGATTTCAACTGGTAATATATCTCCCATTCTATCACGTGTTGCATCATTATATTTTGTACAGAACTCTTGTAAATTAATTCCAGCGGGTCCTAATACTGTTCCAACGGGTGGAGCCGGGTTAGCTTTTCCAGCTGGTACTTGTAATTTTATTTTTTTAATAACTTCTTTTGCCACGAAAAACACCTCCTATATTATTTTTACTTCGTTTTCGCGAGTGGTTCAAATAGCTTTATTTTAATCCGCGCTTCCCACTTGTATTTATCTATATTAATTAAATATAGCCATTAAATAATAACACTAAATAATCACTTTTGCAACTATTTTATGCTTTTTCTATTTGATTTAACTCAACTTCTACTGAAGTTTCTTGTCCAAATAAATCAATTATAACTGTTAAAATTTGTTTTTCTTTATCTATTTCAGAAATTGTACCAAACATTCCTGCGAATGGTCCATCAACAATTTTAACCTTATTACCATTTTCTAAATCTTCATCTATTTCAAGTCTACTCATTCCCATATTTCTAAGTACATTATCAACTTCTTGTGGTTGTAATGAAGTAGGTTTAGCTCCTTTTCCACTAGAACCGATAAAACCAGTAACACCTGGAGTATTACGTACAACATACCAAGCATCATCTGTCATAACCATTTCAACCAAAATATAACCTGGAAATAATTTTTTAGTTTTTTCTTTTCTAATACCATCTTTTTCTTCAACAACAACTTGTTCTGGAATAATAATTCTACAAATATAATCTTTCATTCCCATAGATTCTGCTTTCATTTCAAGCTTTTCTTTTACCTTACTTTCATGTCCAGAATAAGTATTAACTACATACCATTGTTTTTCCATCTACATCACCACCGTTTTTAACCAAACCATTATTATATCTATTAAATAAAATAAAATTCCTAAAAATATTACACAAGAGATAGTCGCAACAAAATTTTTCCATACATCTCTTCTACTAGGCCATGAAACATTTTTCAATTCTATAAACAAATTTTTAAACCAATTAGTTATACATTTAAAAATATTTGTTTTTTTCTTATCAGTTTTTTCTCTTTTATTATTAACTTTAGTAACTTTATTTTTTTCTTTTGTTTCCTTAATGTTTACTTTTTCTTTTTTTTCAACCTTTTCAACTTTTTTATTTACTTTAGAAACCTTTTTATTTGTCTCTTTTTTCATAATTCACCACCCAAATTTTATCAAAATAAAAACACCTTCGTGTCACATATAAAATAACACGAATTAATCTATATGTCAACACTTATGTGTTAGTAATAACAAAAATAACAATCATAAATAATATTAAAACAGCTGCCATAACAAAAACTACAGGAACACTTATAAAAGCTGCTTTATTAAACACCTCTGAACTATCATCATTACTTAACATAGCTCCTACACTAGTAGCCTTTACTAAATTTTTACTATTAGAAATACCATTTTGTTCCTTCTTCACAGCATCTATATATTCATGATAATATACTACATCATTGTTTTTATATAAATTATAAAAATAATTATAATCAATATCATTATATGAATATTTAAAATTCTCTACTACTTCTTTTAAATAATTTTCAGAAAAAAGCATATCTGAATTGAATAAATTACTCTTATTTATATATATATTAGTAAGTAATGATGCATAATTATATATATTAGACTTAATAACTTCATCTTTTATATCAGGACGTACTTTATTTACTCTAAATATAAATTCATTGCTTTTATCATCAAATACTATTTTATCAGATCTAAAATCAGTTATATAGTAACCACTATCATGAAGTTTTTTCATCGAATGCGACATTTTATAAAAATATTTCAATAAATCATCATTATCATTTGTATAGGTACATAATGTTTTTAAATCTATCTCTTTCATATTATTCACCATAACGTTCCACTGTTAATCTATAATTATTATTTTCTTTATTAACAGTTAAAGCTTTTGAATAAACTAAATAATTTTTTATATTAATATCTATATTACCACCAACAACTTCTGTCTTATTAACATTAGTAATATCTTTATAAAATTCTCCATTTATATATATTTCTTTAATTACTTCTTCACCTTTTACATTATTTTCTACTACTACTTTTTTTCTTTTAATTATTGTAATTGTATAAGATTTATTATTTTCGATAGTATACTCATCAACTAAATCACCAATTTTTAATACTCCATTTACTAAATGAATATTTACATCTCCTGTTTCTAAGATATTAATATCGCCACTAGAACTTAAAACTTTGAATGAAGTTGATACAGTATATACCTCCATAGAAGAAGTATCATAACTAAATCCTGTATTAGTTGCATTAGTTAACTTAGTATCCAAAAATTTATCATTCCATGTATAATTACTGAAACCACTGATATCTAAATTGTTATTATTACCACTTAAATCATACCATGAATTAGTTGTATCGCTATGACCATCACTTGTATTGTTAATAGCATCATACCAAACCAATAATGAATCAGTTTCATATGTATTTGTATTTTCACCCGCTACTGTAATCTTACCAAAATAATATTTTCCAGTTAAACTACCATCCTCATTTTTGATAAAAATATCATTTGAAGCATCAGCTTTAATCCAGACCCTTACAGATATTTTTTTCTTTTCTCCTGGTTGTAGTTTACCATTTAATAATTCATAGTCCTTTGTTGCCAAACTTTCTAATATAACAGGACTATTACCATTTACACTTACTTTTAAATCATTTTTATTTAATAATTTTTCACTCATTTCAGCATCTGTTTTTTCTTCTCCATTTATTACTGCAGTATCATCTAATAATTTCACAGAATAAGTAGATGCTAAACTACCAGTGTTTTGAATATAAAATGTATATGCTTTTGATTTTAAACCTTCTTCATCACTAATAGGATAACTATTGACTAATGATATAGCTCCAGATTCTTCTTGATAATCGATATGCAAATCACCCACATTTACACCATTAAAATCTTCTGTTTTATTAATTGATGAAAATACTGCATACGTAGTACCAAACATTACTAAAAGCACAACGAAAACAGATGCCATCATCACACGAGTTTGTTGTTTCATAGTTTTTGTAAAAAAATATTTTCTACTTTTACTTTTAACAGTCTTGGCATTATTATCTAAATAATACTTTTTTCTATCTTTCCATGTTTTCATATTATCACCAATTATCATATACATTATAACATAAAAATTATACTAACAAAGTTTTTTTTAATTTATTTTTACATTTTTGTATAATGTAATCTACTTTTTTATATTTAATATCTAAAAGAGTACTTATGTCTTTATAAGAAAAACCATTAATTCTAAGCAGAAATACCAACGATTCTTCAAACTTCAATTCTAGACTAAAATTTTTTAATTCATTATATACAATTCTTGATAATATTTTGTCTTCATCATTACATCCAAGTTCATTTTCATAATCATCATAAATATTATAATAAAATGTATTATCTAAACAATACTTTTTATTTGTTCTAAAAACAGTCTTCATAATTTCATTATTTATACAGCGTATTGCAAAAGTATAAAACATTGCGTCTTTACTACTATCATATTGCTTAATCGCATTCTCTAAAGCAAAAAAACCACTTTGTACAACATCATCAAAATCTATTATAGTATTTCTTACATAACCATAATATTTCTTGGCAACACCTAATACAATTGGTTTATATTTTTCATAAATATAATTATTAGCAACCTCATTATTATCACTAATTAAATATAATATTTCATTATCGTTAACATTTTTATAATTCACCTTATCCCTGCTTTCTATGATTATTGATAATTTCATATACCATAATTCCGCAGGCAACTGATGCGTTTAAACTATTAACCTTTCCATACATAGGAATATTAGCCACAAAATCACAGGACTCTCTAACGATTCTACTCATCCCAAAACCTTCGCTACCTATTACCAAAGCTATTTTCCCTGAATAATCAATCTTTCTATAATCAACACTATCCACCATATCCGTTCCAATTATCCAAAATCCATTCTTTTTTAGCTTATCAATAGTGTTTTTTAAATTTGTAACACTAGCTATTTTGATATTAGAAAGAGCTCCCGCACTAGTCTTCATTACAGTAGCGTTAACTTCAACACTTCTATTTTTAGGAAGAATTATACCATCAACTCCAGCAGCCTCACAAGTTCTTATCATAGCGCCTAAATTATGAGGATCTTCTATATGATCTAAAATTAACACTACCGCATCATCTTTATTTATAAATTCCTCTAAATTACAATACACAAAATCATCTATAAAAAGTATTATACCTTGATGATGAGAATCTGCAAGTTTATCTAATTCATATTTACTTTTATAAAACACTGGAATTTTATTTTTTTCTATTAAAGAAATTATATTTTTATCATTAAAATTATCTTGTAAAAAAATTTTTCGCACTTTTTCATTTTTTTTCAAAATTTCCGAAGCAACATTTTTTCCGTATACTAACATTTATTCCTCCAATATATAATCTAATATTTCTTCTATTCTTTTTTTATTATCATCTAAAAACAAATATCCAATTAAAGCTTCAAATCCTGTAGAATAATTATAAGTTGTAATATCGCAATTTTTAGGATGATGTTTTACCTTACAATTTCTAGCTCTCTTTACTATTCTTAATTCATTTTCTGATAAAAAATTATCATTTATCATATTCATTAAAAAATTAGTTTGACTTTTTGCTGAAACATATTTTATAGCTTCCTCTTGTAATTTTTTTACATTGTTTATACCTTTTTCTACTAAATAGATCCTAATATAGTTTTCATATATAGAATCACCAAGGTAAGCTAAAACCAACACATTGACTTCTAATGGATTCATATTAATCATCTCGCCTACTACCTGCGATTAAAAGTAGTCTTAAAAGTTGTAATAATATAGTAACCAAACTAGCAACGTAAGTGAATGCCGCTGCAAATAAAACACTTCTAGTACCTTTATATTCATCATCTGTTACCAAATTATATTCTCGTATTTTTTGTAAAGCTCTTTTACTAGCATTAAATTCCACAGGTAAAGTTGCTATCTGGAATAAAAGAGTTGCAAGTTCCATAGCTATTGCTATATAAATAACTCTGCCATATCCAAAGATAAGACCGATTAGAATCGCAAAATATCCAGCTCTAGAAATAAAATTGACAAATGGTACTAAGAAACTTCTAAATTTCATAAACCAATAATTATTTGCATCTTGCAATGCATGTCCAACTTCATGAGCTGCTACCGCTACGCTGGCAATACTACTTTCATGAAACACTTCAGAAGACAATCTAACTACTTTTCTATTTGGATCATAATGATCAGTTAAATAACCTCTTACTTCTACAACGTGAATATCCTGAAGATGATTTTGATCTAATATCTTTCTAGCAACATCAAAACCAGTTAATCCTTTCAAATTATCTAGTTTCAAATATTTTTTATAAGTAATTTTAACAAACAAATCTGCTACTACAGAGATAATAATACCTAAAAATATTAAAATATAACCCATTATATAAACATCCATTTAATCACGTCCTTCATAGAATATTTTACCATAGAATAATTAAAAAAGATAGTAAAGTTATATAAGTGATTACTTTACCATCATCTTTTCATTAATTTTCGTAATTGCAATATTATCTAACTCTTCTTCCATAATTCTATCTATTCTTCTAGCTCCAAATTCATCATATTTACACTTACTTTTTATTTTTTCAATAAGACTTTTATTTAATGACATTTTAATATTTAAATCTGTATATAACTTTTTCTTTTCTTGGAATTTTAATTTAATTATTTTACCTATATCACTTTCCTTAATATTATTAAATATTAAAGTTTTATTTATTCTATTAACGAATTCAACACCTAATATATCTTTAATTTCATTTAAAATTTTATTATCTTTATCCTCATGAAAACCAATGTTTTTTTTCTTAAATCCTATATTTGAAGTCATTATAATAGTAACATGTGAAAACTTAATTTCTTCTCCTTTGGCATCTTTTATAATTCCATTATCAAGTATTTGTAAAAATAAATTTATTACTTCATGAGAAGCCTTTTCAATTTCATCTAACAATAATACCGCATTAGGTTTACTCTTTATTTTATTAAGTATGTTATTTCCATCGTTATATCCAACATAACCAGATGGAGAACCCAATATTTTACTTATAGAATGACTTTCTCTATATTCACTCATATCCAGTCTTATTAAATTATCTTTTTTATATAATAATTCATTATATAACTCTGCCATATAAGTTTTACCAACTCCACTGGAACCTACAAAAAGAAATGATAATGGTCTATTATTATACTTTAGGCCATACAGTTTCCTTTTTGTTTCAAAACATAAATCATCTATTATATTATCTTGACCTATTATTAACTTCTTTAATTTTTTATCTATATTAACATTTCTTTTGGAATATTTATAAACCGGAATCTTACTTTTAGATTCTATTACTTTTATTACACTATCTATAGTAAGTGTTTTCTTTTTTTTATTACTTTTATTCTTTAAAAACAAACTATTTATAATACTTTCTAAATTCTTTTCTTCTTTTAAATAATAACTAGCTTTTTCAAAATCATTACTTAGTATACTATTATTTTTATTAAGAATAGCCGTATTTAATTCTTCTTTATATTTAATAATTTTATTTTCTATATTATCCTTTATTAATGAACTATGACAGCAAGCTGAATCTAAAATTTCTATTGATTTATCCGGCTGTTGATTAGTAAAAATATATTCATCAGTCAATTTTATAATTTCTTTTAAAATATTATCAGAAATTTCTAAATTATAATATTTTTCATATATTTTTTTTATTTTTAATAATATATCCAAAACTTTTTCAGAATCTGGTTCACTCACTTTAATAACTTGAAATCTTCTTTCTAAAGCTTTATCATCTTCAATATACTTTCTATATTCATTTTCCGTAGTTGCTCCAATTAAAGAAAACCCACCTCGTGACAATACCGGTTTAAATATATTGGCTGCATCAATCGCTCCTTCTGCACCTCCCGCACCAACTAAAGTATGAATTTCATCAATAAATAAAATATAGTCTTTATTTTTTTCTAATTCTGAAATTAATTTATTGATTCTTTCCTCAAATTCTCCTCTATATTTAGTTCCAGAAACTAAAGCTGCCATAGATACGGAAATAATTTTTTTATTTTTTAAAGGTTCTGGAACTTTTCCTAAATATATTCTTCTAGCTAATTCCTCAACTATTGCTGTTTTTCCCACACCAGCTTTTCCTATCAATAAAGGATTATTCTTCTTTCTTCTAAGTAACGTTTCTATAATTTGTTCTATTTCTTCATTCCTACCCACAACAGGATCGAATTCCCCTTTACTAGCTTTTTCTGTAAAATCAACACCATACTCTTCTAACGTATTTCTTTTTGTTTTCTTTTTCCTACTTTGCTTAGAATATGAAATATATTCAGCATAAAATTTATCTATATCCATACCCAAAGATAACAATATTCTTACAGCAACACCTTCTCCTTCTTCTATTAAAGCAATAAATAAATTTTCTAATGTAACCATTTTATTATTTCTATCTTTAGAATCCAACATAGCATTTTCTATAACTCTCTTAAAAAGAGGTGTAAATAAAAACCAATCATTTTCTTCCATACCACAGCCTACTAATTCTATAAGTTTATTCCTAAAAATATCATAATCTATTCCGTAACCCGATAATTTAATAGTAATATCATTATCCTTATTTTTTAAAATAGCTAATAAAAAATGTTCACTTCCTACATAAGGATGTTTTAAAGAAAGCATTTCTCTTTTTGCTTGTAAAATTATTTTTTGACATTCTTCTGAAAATTCCATAAACATATAATCACCTTTTCTTTTAATTATATGTTTATTTTACTCAAAAAAATTATTAATAAACATACTCGACAAAAGCATATAAAAAAAAGCAATAATAATTATTTATTGCTTCTAATTTTATAAAACTAACTTTTTTATGTTTTAAATAAACAAAACTCCTACATAATAATTTCTTAATATTTCATTTATTCCCTCTAATTTATCTTCAGAAATATTATTATTATTTATATATTCCTCTACAATTCTATTAAATAACTCATCATAATAATAAGTAATTGTAGTATATTTACTTCTTACGGCTAAATCCACTAAATCATCAAGGACTTTATCAATGAATTCATTTACATCATTTTCTATATTTGCAGTTATATATAAATTTAAATCCACATATTCATCATCAACTTTTATTTTGTTATCTAATAATTTTGCTAATTTATCTTGTATAGGGATACTATTATTTATAATATCATTTTTTAAATAATTCTTATATTCTATTTTTTTATTTATTGAATACTCTACAATTTCTTTAGTATCATCTTTAGAAGCTTTCTTTATTTCCTTATCTATGTAATCTTTTTCACTAGTTTTATTAAATTCTTCTATTTCAAAAGTTTTTACATTTAACAAAACCCAATAATCAGCTTTTATATTTTCATTAATATCCCATACATTATCATCACATTTTGTTAATAACACTAATATTTTTAAATCATTATTATGTCTAATTAAAGTTGGTACTAATGGAGCATGTGTATCAGCCAATCCTCTTTTTGTTTTTTCTTCATTAACAATATCTAATACTTTATCCGTTAGTTTAATCATCATATCTCTCCTTTATCTTTTTTCTAGCACTATATAAATAGTATTTTATATTTGACTCACTACTATTTAATTTTATAGCTATTTCTTTTATTGAAAGGTCATTTATATAATATAGTTTAAATGAATTTAGTTCTTTATCAGTTAAATTATAATTATCCAAATTATCTAGAATCTCTTTGTAAATAATTTTATCTATTGATACATCATTTATCCCGATATCATATTTTTCATATATTGATTCATTATTTTTATTTTCTATATATTCTTTAGCTTTTTTTGTCCATATATTGTAAGCAATTTTCCATATAAGATTATCTATCTTTTCTATATTTACATCTTTACTTAAATATTCATATATTGCGACAAACGTACTACTAGTAATGTCTTCTGCATCTTCCTTATTTCTTGTTTTCTTTAAAGCCCAACTATATATCTTATAAAAATATTTATCATAGATATTACTCATTTTAATCACCTTTCATTATTATAGTGTTTTATTTTTAATTTTGGTTAGTTATTTTTATTTTTTTAACTATAATAAATAAAAAAAGAGCCCTAAGACTCTTTAATTATACCAACATAACAATTGTAAATATTATAAATAATACTACAACCATCTCTAATAAGAATTTCCAAATATGTTTTAACCATTTTCCATATGGAATATCAAGATAAGCTAATGTACCCATCAAAATAATACTAGTTGGCGCAACTAACATTGCTACACCATACATACTTTGGAAAATAATACCGATTAATGGATATAAACTAGTATCAGTAACTAAACTTAATAGATATGGTCCAACAGAATTAATAGAATATAAGAACTCTACATTAAATATTCCTGAAACAAATGCTGTTATAGCAGTTGTAATTACATTAAATCCGCTTCCAATATTTAATAAAGCTTTATATATAACTAATTGGAATGGATTATAAGTAGTACATACAAGAACTGTATAAATTAGCATCATAATAAATGCAGGAAGAATAGCTTTCTTTAATCCATTTTTATAATTTTCAAAGAAATCATCGCTTTTTACTTTATATACAATCGCAATAATAATTGTTGCAACAAATACTAAAGTAATTAAAGTAGCAATAGTCCATTCTCCAAAAGCTGAAACATTACCTAAAAGTTTACCGAATAATGGAAATTTAAAAATCTTAAATTCAGTAACAGCAGTGGTAGCCTTTGTAAAGATATCTAATTGAAATACATTAGACCATGAGAATGTAGCTAAAGCAATTATTAGTAATGTTAAATCACTAATTAGTACTAAAGGCCAAATTTTCTTTCCTTTTTTCTTTGATTTCTTATCTGCTTTTTTATCTTCTTCAATTACACTTGGTACATATTTTGCTATATCATCATTATTAACTTTCTTAACTTTGTTTTTCTTTGCATAGCTAAGTGCGTTAAATAGTAATAAAACAAGCCCAATTACTAAAATGATAATTTTGGTAACTATTTCGTCACTTATTCCAAGTCCTAAATAACTTTGTAAATAATAAGTTACATCTGTAGAGAAAAGTGAACCCATAATACCAACCATAATACTACCAACAGTAACAGTTGCAGATAATAGTTTATCATATCCCATTAAAAGTAGTACTGCGATTACAAATGGAAATAAGAAAATTAATGAATATGTCATTCCAACACATGATGCTAAAAGTGCAAAAATAACAGAAACAATAATAATAAATATATTTTCTTTTCCTTTAAAACCATCAACTACTTTATCAAGTAATTTACGATAAACTCCGGTTTTAGATACAATTCCATAAAATCCACCAACTACTAAAGCATACAATAGAATTTGAAAAAAGTATTGTAACGCCACTGTTGGATAATTGAATATATCAAATAAACCCATCTGAGCTCTATCACCAATAGTTAGTTCACTAGAAAAAGTTGCTGTTGGTAACAACCATGTTAGTAGAACTATAACTGCTATAGTGATTAAAACTACTTTTAAAATATTATTTTTTTTCATATTTACCCTCCCAATATAATTATACAACAATTATTATGATTTACAAATAATTTCACAAAAAATACAAAAAAAATAGCTATATACAAGCTATTTTTCGCCATTTGGTCTCATTAAAGGAAATAATACTACATCTCTTATAGATGGTTGATCAAAAATAATCATCATTAATCTATCTATTCCAAAACCAAGTCCTGAAATAGGAGGCATTCCCTGTTCCATTGATAACATAAAACTTTCATCTAAATCCATAGTTTCATCATCACCTTGAGCTTTTGCTTCTAATTGTTCTTCAAATGCTTCTCTTTGTGTAATTGGATTAACAAGTTCAGAATAAGCTTTACATAGTTCTGTCCCACATGTTACAACTTGGAATATATCCGTAACACGAGGATCAGCATCATTTCTTCTTGCAAGAGGCATTAAAACAGAAGGATAATTGTACATAATAGTTGGTTGAATAATATTCTCACGAATTTTTTTCTTATATACAAAATCAACAATTTGACTAACAGATTTATAATCTTCTAATTCTTCATATGTAAATAATCCTTTTTCAACGATTTTATCTTTTAATTCCTTTGGATCACTTATACTTAAAAAATCAAAGCCAAATATTTTATTCATTTCTTCTACATAATTAATTCTTTCCCATGTTTCTTTACCAAAATCTAATGTATTACCTTGATATTCAATTGTTGTAGTTCCAACTAACTCCATTAATAACGCTCTGATAAACTCTTTATAAAATCTAATATTATCTTCAAAATTCCAATATGAAGCATACCATTCTATTTGTGTAAATTCTTGTAGATGTTGTGTATCCATACCTTCATTTCTAAAACATTTAGCAACCTCATAAACTTTATCAAAACCACCAGCAATACATTGTTTTAAATAAGTTTCTGGCGCGATTCTTAAATTACAATCCAAATCTAATGCATTATGATGAGTATAAAAAGGTCTTGCTGCAGCACCGCAAACAGCAGTCTGAATAATAGGAGTTTCAACTTCTAAAAAACCATGACTATTTAAAAAACTATGGATAAAAGCATAAAGCTTACTACGACCTAAAAATACTTTTCTAGCATCTTCGTTAGTTATTAAATCAACATATCTTTGTCTATATTTAATTTCCGTATCATTTAAACCATGAAATTTTTCTGGTAATGGTCTTAAAGCCTTTCCTAAAAACTCAAATGTATGAACTCTTAAAGTTTTTTCTCCTGTTTGTGTTGTAAATATTTCTCCTTCTGCTCCAATAAAATCACCAGAATCTATTTGTTTTTTAAAGAATTGGTAATTATCTTCACCTACCAAATCAATTTTAAACTCTAATTGCATATCTCCTTCAAGATCACGAATACGTACAAAACTTAATTTTCCCATTTTACGCATGAAAATTATTCTTCCCGCAATTCTTACTCCACTAATTCCATCTTCTAATATTTTAGCTTCAACTAAAGAATGTGTTTTTTCAAATTTTTCTGGATATGGATTGCAAACTTTTTTTATTTCTTCTAATTTTCCTCTTCTTACTAATTCTTGTTCTGAAAATTCTCTCATAAATACCTCCTATATATTAACTACTTCTGTATTACATATAATATCATGTAAACCTCTATTATCTTTTCTAAAGATTACCATTAGGGCACATATAAATAATATCAAATATTGAAATATTATTAAAGTATTATTAGATAAAATATATACATCTTTAGGTAAAAACAATAATATTATAACACTTATTAAATTAAATAAAATAGAATTAATTAACAAACTTCTAATCACAAAATCATTAACATTTAAGTCATGTTTTTTTCCAACAACTTTAATTTTCATAACCTTTTTACCTATGGTTTGACCATTATTTAAATACTGATACAAGCCAAAATATAATAAATATAGACCTATACTAACAATATTATATAAAGCATTTTTTCTCATTAAATCATAACTAATATCACCAATTTTATTAACAAAAGCATTTTCATCAATTTCGTTTTCCATATAAGATTGATATGTTTCTGTCATTTCCAATCCTAATCTATTGTTATAATCATTATCAATTAAAAATATTGATAACATACTACAAACTAAAGAAAGAATTAGCATATCTATTAAAAAAGCAGATAAACGTTTTAAAAAATTATTCATAACTCATAACCTCTTTTTTATAATTTTTTAATATATTTATTATATCATCAATATTTTTTGTTTTAAAAATATTATTTTTGATTTCATTAGAGTTTTTCATTCCTTTTAAGTACCAGGCAATATAATTTCTAATTTCTAATACCGCCACTTTTTCATCTTTTAATTTTGATAATTCTAACAAATGTTTTAAACACATATCTATTTTTTCTATATTAGTTGGATTTTCTATTGTTTTTCCAGTTTCTAAATAACAAACTATTTCTTTTATAAGCCACGGATTACCTAAAACGCCTCTACCAACCATAATAGCATCACATTTTGTTTCATCTAACATTTTCTTTGCACTATAGCAATCAACAATATCTCCATTTCCAATAACTGGTATAGAAACACTTTGTTTAACTTCTTTTATTATATTCCAATCGGCTTTTCCACTATAACCCTGACTTCTAGTTCTAGCATGTACGCATATTGCAGCAGCACCTGCTTGTTCACAAAGTTTAGCAACTTCTACAGCATTGATACTATCTTTATCCCAACCACTTCTAATTTTAACAGTAACTGGTATAGAAACAGCTTCTACAACAGCTTTTACTATATCATAAATTTTATGAGGATTTTTTAAAAGTGCAGAACCAGCTTGTGCTTTAAGAGCCACTTTAGGAACCGGGCACCCCATATTTATATCTATAATATCAGGATGCATGTTTTTCTCAATATATTTTGCTGCCTTAACAAAAGAATCGACATCACTACCAAAGATTTGCTGAGTAATTGGTCTTTCTTCCTCTTCCATATAAAGCATATCTATTGTTTTTTTATTATTATAAAAAATTGCTTTATCACTTACCATTTCAGCATAAATTAATCCGCAACCCATACTTTTAATAATCTTACGAAAACTTGAGTTTCCAATTCCAGCCATAGGAGCCAAAACCACCTGATTATCTATTTTAACATTACCAATATACCATTCCATAGACTGCTCCTTCTTTAAACTGTAGCTATTATAATATAAAATTAATAGTATTTCAATATTAATATCAAATAAAAAGTAAACACGGTTTTTTAGTGTCTACTTTCATTTTCAAACTTTGCATTATTTTTCTTGCTTATTCTCTTCTTCAGATTCTGAACTAGTACCTTCTAAAGCATCAATTAACTCTTGCTTATTCATTTTACTATAACCATTGATTTCCTTTGCCTTAGCCATTTCTTTTAAATCCGCAAGAGATTTCATCATAAGATTTTCTTCTTCATCTGGCATATGACCATTTTCTACCAAGAAATCAATTTGTTCTTTTGTAAGAGTCTCATATTCAAGTAAAGCATTAGCAATTGTTTCTAATAAATCTTTATTTTCAGTAATGATCTTAGTTGTTCTTTCATAACAATTATTAATTATTTTTCTCATTTCCAAATCTATTTCATGAGCAACCTCATTAGAAAAGTTTCTACTTTTATTATAGTCTCTTCCTAAGAAAACTCCACCTTCTTGTTGTTCTAATTGAACTGGTCCCAAATCACTCATACCATATTCTGTAACCATACTACGAGCAATTTTAGTAGCCTTTTCAAAATCATTATGAGCTCCTGTTGTTATTTCACCAAATACAATTTCTTCGGCAACTCTTCCACCAAGTAAACCACTTATAGATTCTAATAATTCTTTTCTTGTCGAAAAATATGTTTCTTCTTTTGGAAGCATCAAATTATAACCACCTGCAGCACCTCTTGGAATTATCGTTATTTTTTGAACTTCATTAGCTCCCTCTAATTTTAAACCAATAACTGCATGCCCTGCTTCATGGAACGCAACTAATCTTCTTTCTTTTTCTGTATACTTATGACTTTTTTTAGCTGGACCCATTAATACTCTATCATGAGCCTCGTCTAATTCACCCATAGTAATAACTTCTTTATCACGACGCACTGCAAGTAAAGCCGCCTCATTAAGTAAGTTTTCCAAATCAGCACCACTAAAACCAACTGTTCTTTTTGCTATGTTTTCTAATTTTACATTTTTAGCAAATTTTTTATTTCTAGCATGAACTTCTAATATTTCTTCTCTTCCTTTTACATCCGGCAAATTAACTGTAACTTGTCTATCAAATCTACCAGGTCTAAGAAGTGCTGGATCCAAAACATCAGCTCTATTTGTCGCTGCTATAACTATGATACCTTCATTGGCACCAAAACCATCCATTTCAGTTAATAATTGATTAAGTGTCTGCTCTCTTTCATCGTGTCCTCCACCAAGACCTGTTCCACGTTGTCTACCAACTGCATCTATTTCATCAATGAATATTAAACATGGTGCATTATGCTTAGCTTGTTTAAACATATCTCTAACACGACTAGCTCCAACACCTACAAATAATTCAACAAAGTCAGAACCACTTATATAATAGAATGGAACATTAGCTTCACCCGCTACTGCTTTAGCTAATAAAGTCTTACCTGTTCCCGGAGGACCAACTAATAAAACTCCTTTTGGTATTCTAGCACCTAATTTTTGAAATTTTTTAGGATTTTTTAAGAAATCAATTAATTCTTTTACTTCTTCTTTTTCTTCTTTAAGACCTGCAACATCTTTAAATGTTGTTTTTACATCACCGTTACTAAGTTTAGCTTTACTTCTTCCAAAATCCATGGATTTATTAGCTCCACCCATTTGTCTAGTCATAAAGAACAAACCAAGACCAACAATTAAAACTATTGGTAAAAAGTTAGTTATTACTAATAATAATGTACTAGATTCTGGATCTTTTTCTGTAGTTATCTTCATATCAGAAGTTTCACTTGCTGTCATAACTTCAGATATAACACTATCAGTTAAAGGGACTCTTATAAAGAATGATTCATTACTATCATATCCCTTCATTTTACCAGAAATTTCATATACAACACTTCTCTCTCTAGGAATTATTGTAATTTCAGTAATTTTACCTTTATCTAAAGCCTTTGAAAACTCATCATAGCTCAACATATTTACTTTATTATTACCTATATTAAATAAATAGAAAATTCCTAGTAAAATAAGTAATAAAAAGAAATATGGTAATATACTTTTTCTCGCGTCTTTTAAATTTTTGTTATTCATAATATCACCTCTTTAATAATATTTAACTATTATATCATAATTACCGCTCTTTGGAACATCAAATTTAGATTTTTTCAATCCTGGTAACCAAACTATATTTCCGTCCGAATCAACTAACACTGGCCAAAGTTCTCTTTCCTTTTGAGGAATCTTACAGTCAATAAAAATGTCTTTAATTTTTTTACTACCATTTAATCCTTTGATTTTTATTCTATCACCAAGTTTTCTAGTTCTAATATATAACGGAAATTTTACATCTTTATTTGATAATCTACATACAAAATTACTATTGCTATCCTCTTCTGTTACTATTTCAATATGTTTTCCATTTGGTAAGATGGCATAATCTATAAGTTCTATTTCATAACTATCTATATTATTAGTTTCTTCTTCTAAATAAAACTTATCATAATTTTTTACTGCTTTAACTAAATTTGGTAAATAAATAAATGTATTCTTTTTATTAGAAAAAATTAAATTTATAATTAACTCCACATGCTTATCATTAATAAGCATTAAATCATCTTCATATTTATTTTCTAACATCATGTATATAATTTTCTTTTGAATCAAATGATCTAAATCACTAAATTTGTTAATATCTAATACATTATTTTCACAGACCCTTTTTATTTGAATACCTACTAACTTATCTATATAGTCATTATATTCTTTTAATGTATTACTATATTTTAAAAACTTTTTATGAACATTCTCATCTTCTCTTTTTAAAAAAGGTAAAATCACTTTTCTATATCTATTTCTAGTATACTTATCTTTGAAATTTGATTTATCAACAACAAAAGGAATTTTCTTTTTCTTATCATAATCCTCAATTTCTTTTTTAGTATAAAAAATTAAAGGTCTGACCAATGTATATTTTCCACAATCATTAACAACATCAAAACCACTGTATCCTTTTAAAGTTGAACCTCTCACAATTCGCATTAATATAGTTTCAATTAAATCATCTCCATGATGCGCAGTCATCAAATAATTTGCTTCATACTTATCAACTAACTCTTCAAAATACTTATATCTAATATTTCTAGCTTCATTATGAAAATTATCATCACCATATTTTTCTATAATCATAGATTCAAATGTAACTTTTTTATCATGACAATAATTTTCCAAAAATTCTTTTTCTTTAAAGCTAGCCTTTCTGACATTATGATTTACATGAGCACATACTAATTTTAAATCAATTTTTTCTCTCACTTTTATTAAAAGATTTAATAAAGCCATAGAATCAGGACCACCAGATACTCCTAAAACTATTGTATCCCTATCTTTTAATTTTATATTATTAATTAAAAAATCGTACGCTTCTTTCATAATATCACCAAACAATATTGTATATTAAATATTAATTTATATCAAGAGCAAGCAAAAAAAGAAAAGAAAATTTATTTATTTTCTTCACTACTTTCTTCATCATCCGGAATTTGTATTACAATCTCCCCATCTTTAGAATACAAATATTTTTCCCTGGCATATCTAGCTACGTAATCAGGATCTTGCATCTTTTTTACATCTACTTTTAATTCCTCTTCTTTTTCTTTTAATTCAACAAGTTTATTTTCCAATTCTCTCTTTTCTTGATATTTATCAAATATTTCTACCCAACAATTTCCAACAGCCAAACATAAAACAACTATTAAAACAATACTACCTGTACATAAAAATAGTAATCTTCTTCTATTTTTTATTTTTGACTTTTTTTTGGTTCTTGTCACTTATCACACCTCTATATTCTATAGAGATTATAACAAAAAACATATCTAAATTCAATGTTTTAAGTATTTTATTTTAAACATTACATATCTTTACAAGAACATAAGAATGAAATAAATTTCATCCGTCTTAGTTGTTGCCTTCTAAGTTGCCTACTTCTTAGATAAAGTATCCTTTATTCTCCATAGTCTTAAATTCTGATAGTCGCTACTGTATTTTTCTTTTCTTTATTATTATTTTTTTTATTTCTTCTACATATCATATGCTTTATACATTGCATTACCACTATGATATTTTTGTATTCATATTATACATATAAAACTTATGTTCTTTAATATCTTTTTTTCAAAAATATCACTTTCCTTATTAATAAAAAACCCAGCGCAAATACACCTAAAAAATATGGATGTATTACTGCGTAATTAACTTTTACCATTATAAAGAAATAAATAATTGTCATAAAAATTACAAAAACAAAATTCGATAATATTTTATAAACAATTTTTGTGGAAAACAAAAATTTAGAAAAATAGTTATAAACAAAAAATGTGAATATACCATATAAAAAAGATATTATCAAACTAATAATCTGAATTTTTAAACTCATTTAAACAACCTACTAAATACTCCATTTTCAGAATTTTTCTTCTTCACATCATCTATATAAACAAAACTATTAACTAAACCCTTTATAGAAACATTACCTTGAACACTATCCATTTTTAAAAGTTCTAAATTATCACCTTTAATTAATAAATGTCCCATTACAGTATCTAATAAGAATTCTTCTTCATCAAAATTTTCAATTTTTTTAATTCCCGTTAAAGTCATATTTTTTCTTTCGTTTAAATTAATCATGTGATTATAACTATTATTTATTAAATTATCTTTATCCATAATATCCTCCTAAAAAATATTATGAAAAACAATAATAAAATATTAAAAAAAGAGGTTATTCCTCTTCTGATACTTCTTCGGCATTATTATAAGCTTCTAATATAGCGTCCTCAAACATTGAACGAACTTCAGGATTAATAGGATGAGCAATATCTCTATATCCACCTGTTGCTGTCTTACGACTTGGCATTGCTATAAATAGACCATTATCTCCTTCAATAATTCTAATATCATGTACTGCAAAACTATCATCAAGTAAAACAGATGCTATTCCTTTCATTCTAGAACCTTCTTTTTCAATTTTGCGCACATTAACTGATGTAATTTTCATAAGTCTACCTCCTCAACTTTTATAACTCAATTTTATAATAAAAATCTGCCAAAAGTCAATATATTTGGACTATTTATCAAATATTTCTAACGTTTCTGTCAAAACATCACTATAAGAAAAAGTTTTCAAAAATTCATTACCATTATCTAATTTTATAGTAAATACACTACTATAAGCATTCTCTATACGGCCAGAGAATTCTTCAATCTGATTACGAGCACCATTATACTTGAATCTTAATTTTTTACCAATATCAGCCCTAATACGTTCAATAACTTTTTCTCGCATCATCTTGGATACCCCACATACATTGTTCCATTCGTCATAATACCACCTATACCATCACTTCCAAATTTTGTTTTCTCTAAAATATTTATCAAATCTATAGTTTTATTTCTTTCGGAAAGAGCCGTAGAAACCGCTATTATGGCAGGATCTAAAGCATGTATATTTATTCTTTTAGGACTAGATGCAAAATTAGCTCCTGCTTTAATCAATTCTTCGTAATCAGATTGGCAAGCTCCTGCAATTATAACTAATTTATCTTGACTTTTTTCATAATTTCTAGCTGCTTCTATAGCGGACACAAAGTTTTTACTATTTTTATAATTATCTAAATTATCTTTACTACCTTTATTTTTGTAAAAAGCATCATGCCCTGTTATAACAACAATATCAGGTTTCAACTCTTTTAAATATTTTTCTATTGTTTTTGCTATTTCCTCTTCTTTTAAAGTAAGACCAAAAGCTCGAATATTCATCTCTTCATAAAAATTTAAACATCGTGATAAATATTTATCATCTCCATCAATATGTAAAACTTTACCCGGTAAATAAAAATACTCATCACGATTTAAATCTAAAAGAGAGCTAACTCTCCTCATAAGATCTTTATCATCATTAACAACTAATTTCTTATCAACTTTAACAAGATCACTTAATTTGCTATCAGCAGATAATCTAATGTTATATCCCTGCAAATAAGCAATCTCACCACTAATATCAACTATTTCAAAAACAGTATCATTATTATAAGAATTTCTAGTCACTAAATCTCCAATATTAAAAGACATATAATCATCTCCACCTAATTATATGTCTTTGTTATTTATTTTATTATCAATAAAATTCAATTCTATATCAATGAATTAGCTATTTCTACAAATATTTCTAAAGAAAGTTTTTCTGCTCTTGTAGTTAAATCCATATCATGACGCTTTAATACATCATTAATCTTATCTAAATCATAATTTTTTAAATTATTTTTTAAATTTTTTCTTTTGAATTGAAAACTATCTCTCACTAACTTAAAAAATACAAATTTATCTTTTAAATGCAATCTATCATTCTTTAAATTCATCATAACCACAGCACTATCTACATTTGGTACAGGATTAAAATTATTTCTAGAAACAACAAATAATCTTTTTATATCATAAAAATAATTTAAGAAAACAGTTAAAGAATTATATTCTTTAGTTCCAACTTTAGCGCAAAACCTATCCGCAACCTCTTTTTGAATCATTATAACAATATTTTTTATATCCATATCCAAACTTATAATTTTATTTACTATAGGAGTAGTAATATAATATGGAAGATTAGCAATAAAATATATATTTTCAGCATTATATTCCGCAATATCTTTAGAAATATCTCTTTTAATAAAATCATCAAAAATTATTTTGACATTATCGTCATTTTTCAAATTATCGTATAAAATTTCTTCTAAATCCTGATCTATTTCATAAGCTAAAACATTATCAAATTTCATAGCTAAACATTTAGTTAATGCACCTGCACCAGGACCAACTTCAATAACTAAATTATTGTTATCTGGATTAACTGAACTTACTATATTATTAATTATCTTATTATTAGTTAAAAAATTTTGTCCATATTTTTTTTTAAAATTAATTTCTTTTTTCATATTCAACTCCAACAAGCAAATATTATAAAATATTATATTTTTACAGTCAAATTCTTTTTACTTTTAAAATTTATCATTAATAAAATATTAGTAATTGATAAGCCATATAACATAATTTTTAATGGAATTAAAAAATCATTAAAATAATTAAAATTGATATTATATCCAAGTTTGCTATTAGCAAGCATATAAGTGTCAAAAATAGTTCTATAATCAACAAATATTATTAAACAAAAAACTAAACAACATGTTATATTATAAAATAAATTCTTTTGTACTTTCTTTTTATTAAAAAGAAAATTAATACAAAATAAAACAAAAATAATAATAAATGGAATAAATATTTTATAAGATTGAATTAAACTTTTATTTAATCTATGATACATATAAATAACTATATATAAAGTTAAAACAAAAGATATAATTAAGAGAATATATTTTAAAATACTAAATATTTTATTAACAATACTAGTCATTATTTGTCACCTCTTTATTATATTTATCAGATATAATTAATACCAAATCAGAGCTTTCTTTATATATATCCAATAAATTATTCAAATGATCTCCTACTTTATCATAATTATTATTATTTATAAATTTTGTATTAAAATAAAAACTACTATTATTTTGAATATCACGATTTATATAATACAATTCATTATTTAAAGAATCTATATGAGACTTTATTATTTGATTATTAAATTCTAAAAAGTCCATATTATATTCATTTTGATAAGTAATATAATAGATATTTTCAATTAAACATCCATTAATAACATCATTTGATACAACCGCTCTAAGATTTTCTACATCTTTAATATTAACTTTTTCTTTTGATTTTAAGTCTTTCAAATAATCATTATCTAAATAAGTTAAACAATTAGAAAGATTATTTCTTAACTGTATAACAGAAAGAGAAGATTCTCCCATATAATTATTGTTATCAACAGCAATATTATCTCTTATTTTATTAATATTATTTTTAATTGCTTTATAATTATCTATTTCAGTAATGTCTTTATCATAAGTTTTTCTGATTTCTTGATAATGATAAATATTGGCAATTAAATAAAAAGAACTATAAGCAAAAATTAATCCAATTAGGGAATACGCTAATACTTTTATGTATTCATTTATAAATATCCTCATAAAACACCTTATTTCTTTTTCTTTCTTTTTATTTTTTTAGCACCTGCTTTGAATATTTTTAATATATCGTAAATGATAATTCCAAGACATGGAATAACTACAATTATTATCCAACCATAAGCTGTTGATAAAATATATTGAATATATCCTATCTTAGGAATTTTTAAAATAACTTTTCCTACTAAATCTTCTCCTCGAACTAAAGTAGCATCTTCTACATTATTATTATCTCCTTTAGTTCTAAACATAGGATTTCCTTTGGTATCTTTTATAATATCAACAATTCTATGAGTTATTGTAACACCAGAAAATCTATCATCAGTTGAATTAAATGTTATAATATCTCCCTTTTCTAATTTTGATGCCGATGTTTTCTTTACTATAACAGCATCTTGTACTTTAATATTAGGTTCCATACTAGGACTTATTATAACAAATGCACTATATAAAGGCGCTTCATAATGACCTGTTCTTAAATTCTTTTGTATACCAACTACATAACACACTAAAACAAACCCAATAAATACCAAAAATACAAATATAGCATATAATAATACCTTTGTAATAAAATGCCATATATCATATATTTTAGTTAATTTAGGATTTTCTTTTAATTTATCAAATAGATCTAATAATTTATGCATATAATCCCTTCTATTCTATCATTATAACTATAACATAAAGAATAGTTTATTTTCAAGAAAATTAAATAAAGTCCTAAAATTTTAGGACTTGTTTTTTGGTTGTTGTACTGCATCTAGTCTAACTTTTAATTTAAATGTTTTTGGAACCGTCACATCTTCTGTATTTTCATCAATCCACATTTTTAACCTATAACTCTTAGTTACTACTTTTTCTCCCTGTACATCATAAATGGTATCAGACAAAAGTAATTTATCACTTTGTTGCGCCTTACCAGTGATATCTTTATGTAAAGTAGGCTCTTTTAAATCAGAATACAATATTGGTTGATAATTATCTTTATTATCCTTATCATAAATATATATTTTTAAATTTTCATATGGAACTTTTTGATATTCACCCTCTACAGTTTCATCAACAGCAGAGACTTCATAAAAGACAGATGAATGTCCAGTTACTTTTGCTGAAACAGTAAAGTCCATGTACTGCATATCACCAGTCATAGCCATTCCTTCTTCATCAGTCATTGGTAAAGCATCAGTGATATCTATATAAGTAGTATCTTGAAACGCCATCGAGATTGTACCAGTAGTAAGTGAATTTTCATTACTTAACTTCATAGAAAAGTAAAACATCGCAAAAGATACGCCAATTACAGCTACCACTAAGATCATTGTTCCAAAGATTCCCAATAAGACTTTCTTAGATGAATCTTTATTTTCTAATTCTTCATTTTCCTGATTTAAAGTTTTTTCTTCATTATTCATAAAAATCTCCTTTTACCAGCCCCATCTATCTATTTCAAAAGTAACATTATATTTTGTACCAGCACTACTAGCAACATCATTACTTTCATATAATAAATCCATTTTATTTTGTTTTATAGCTCCACCTCTATCAAGAGCAATCGCATAAAAAGGTTCACCTGAATTATTAGTTGTAATTTTAATAATAGTTCCACAAGGAATGGAAGAATCTGTCGCTACTATTCTAATTTTACCATATACTGAATCATTAAAATAAATATTACCACCCCTAAAATCTTGTCTAGGTGGACAACCACTTTTTCCTCCACAACCTGCACAATCAGGTCCATAAGATGTCATGGTTCCAGTAAAAGTAACAGGCTCATATGGAGCTATTTGCATAGCTTCATAAAAAGTAGAAGCGTGCTTTGGTTCTTTTTCTTTTAATAAACTATTATATTTATTTACTATATGTACAGCCTGCACAGATTTAACATTATTTGTATTATAAGTCACTATTTTTTCTTTTTTATTTCCTGTAGCAACAATAAAAAAAGTGAAGATTATGAATACTATTACTAAAAATCTTTTAAATAACATTTTTACTAATTTATTCATATTATCACCACCTTATAATAGCTATTACCATTATAACATATTAGCTATTTCAAGTCAAACAGACCATTTACATTATTGGTAGTAATTTCATCCACTTTTTCTAGTGATATATTTTTGATATCCGCAATAAACTTTGCTGTTTCTTTTATATAAGCAGGTTCATTCTTTTTTCCACGATAAGGAACTGGCGCTAAATACGGTGAATCTGTTTCTAAAACGATATGTTTTAAATCAATATTTTTTATAACTTCTTTTAAATTACAATTCTTAAATGTAATAACTCCTCCTATTCCTAGAAAAAAACCCAAATTTATATAATTTTTAGCAGTTTCTAAACTACCAGAAAAGCAATGAATTATCCCCTTAACTTTATATTTTTTTAAAACATTATAAGTATCCATAGCGGCTTCTCTACTATGGATGATTACAGGACATTTTAAACTTTCAGCTAAAGCTAACTGCTTTTCAAACAAAATAATTTGTTCATTTCTAGAATCTTTGTCATAATGATAGTCTAAACCAATTTCTCCAATACCTATTATATTTTTATTTTGAGAGAAAACATCTTTTAAAAATACTATATCATTATCATTATAGTTTTTAATTTCATCAGGATGATACCCGATAGTTGCATATAAATTGTCATACTTATTAATTAGTTCTACAACCTCTTTTATATTTGATTTAGAACATCCACTTATAATAATTTTATCTACCTTATTTTTTTTAGCATTATTAATAACGTCAGAAATATCTTCATAATATTCTTTAAATACATGTGCATGTGTATCAATCATATTATTCCTCTATTTTTTTATCTATTCTTTTAAATAATGGCGTTGGTATTCCTACTTTATAATTATTATCTTTAATAAACAACTTACTTTCTTCAAAATTATTTAATTGTTCTTGAATATGTTTTGCAGTATCTGGTAAATATGGAGACAATAATATACCACATACTCTAATAGATTCTAATAAATTATATAATACTGTTTCTAGTCTGTCTTTTTTACTTTCATCTTTAGCTAAACTCCATGGCATAGTTTCATCTATATACTTATTACTTCTTCTTAAAGTTTCAAAAATACTATCAAGAGCTTCACTTACATGTAATAAACCCATTTTTTCATCAACAATACTTTTAACAGAATTTACCATATCGATAAGTCCATTATCCACTTTTTCTATGATATTTTTATTTGTTACGTTTCCATCAAAGTATTTATTGGCCATAGAAATAGTTCTATTAACAAGATTACCTAAATTATTAGCTAAGTCAGCATTTGTTCTATTAATTAAAGCCTCTTCAGAAAATGTTCCATCATTACCAAAAGGCACCTCTCTTAATACAAAATATCTAACAGCATCTACTCCATATTCATTTATATACTCTCTAGGATCCTTATAATTACCTAAAGATTTAGAAATTTTACCTCCATTTATAATTAACCATCCGTGTCCAAATACTTGCTTTGGTATTGGTAAATCTAGAGCCATCAACATAATAGGCCAAACTATAGTATGAAATCTGGTAATTTCCTTACCTACTAAATGTAAATCAGCAGGCCAATATTTTTTGAACTCACTATCATCATCACTCATATAACCAAGAGATGTTATATAATTAGTTAAAGCATCTAACCATACATATACAACGTGTTTTGGATCAAAAGGAACTTTTATCCCCCAATTAAAACTAGTTCTTGAAACACAAAGATCCTCTAAACCAGGTTTAATAAAATTGTTTATCATTTCATTTTTTCTAGATTCTGGTTGAATGAAATCAGGATGTGTTTCTATATATTCAATTAATCTATCTGCATAATTTGAAAGTTTTAAAAAATATGCTTCTTCTTTAACTTCGTGTACTTCTCTACCACAATCAGGACATTTTCCATCAACTAATTGAGTTTCTGTCCAAAAAGATTCACATGGTGTACAATATAGTCCTACATACTCTCCTTTATATATATCACCTTGTTCATATAATTTAGTAAATATTTTTTGTACTGCTTTTTCATGAAAATCATCAGTAGTTCTAATAAATTTATCATAAGAGATATTTAGTGAATGCCATAAATCTTTTGCATTTTCTACTATATTATCCACATATTCTTTAGGATTTAAGCCTACCTCTTTTGCCTTATTTTCTATCTTTTGGCCATGTTCATCAGTACCTGTTTGAAAACACACATCAAAACCTTCTAATCGCTTATATCTAGCAATTGCATCCGCAATTATAGTAGTATAACAATGACCAATATGAAAATTTGCACTAGGATAATATATTGGTGTTGTTATATAAAAACTCTTCTTTTCCATTTTTTCATCTCCCTCGTATATTGTTTTAAAGAAAAAAACTCATCCAACAAAAGGACGAGTTACCGTGTTACCACCTTAATTTATGGCATATGCCATACACTTAAAACTTTAACGCAAGCTAACGTACTAATCTACATATCGATTAATAAGTTCCAGAACCATGTTCTATAAATCATTATACTTTTTTACACCAACCAAAAGCTCTCTATGATAACAAATCTATATACTCTTTCCTTCAAAACTTTTCAATATGCCTAGATTATAACATATAAATAATTATTCTTCAATATGTTTTCCTAAAATTTGTGAAGCTAATTGAACAATTTTTTTATCGGTATCACTTATTACTATTCCATCAGTAAATAATAAAACTAAACCGATGGCATCCCCATTCATAACTATAGGACAAATATAATATATGCAATTTTCTTCTAAAGATTTAGTTATTTTTAAATTTTTTAAATTTTCTTGATTGATGATAGCTCTACTATTCATTATATTTAATAAGTCTTCACTTATATTTTTATCTAAAAATTTCTTTTTTAATGAACTACTTCCAGAACACGCAATGATATTATCTCTATCTGTTACTATAATGTTTTTATTTATAGAACTGTAAATAGCATCCGCTAAAGTTTTAGCTAAACTAGCCATATCATTTAATGGAGAATATTTTTTTAATGCTACAAAATCCTCATCTACAAATATTTCCAAGGACTCTCCATCACGAATTCTAAGTGTTCTACGCATTTCTTTAGGTATCACTATTCTGCCTAAATCATCAATCCTTCTTACTACTCCAGTTGTTTTCATATCATCCCTGCTTTCTTTTCATAATTATATTTCCTACATTTACTATTTTTTATACTCTAAAATTATCTTTCATATATATTATAAGCATAATATTAGATAAATTCCCTTGGTAAATATTTCCATATCAATTAATACAAGGATATAAAGTTAACTTTTTGTAACAAAAGAATGGTTAAATAATAGAATAATAACTATTGCATTTTTTATATTAAATAAAAAAAGAATCAGCATTCACTAATTCTCAAAATGTGTATATTTTTATTCTTTATCTATATTATTATTCAAAATTAAATATTTTTCATAAGATTCTTGAGCATTATTATAAATAATTTTATCTCGATCTTTCAATTGTAATATTACTTTATCAAAAATATCTTTACCTAATTTTTCATTTAAATAAAAGTTAATCTTATTATCATTGTCTAAATACCATTCTTCTGAAACTATATTTGATATTATATTTTCATCAATATAACCCATAATTAAATTTAATAATTTATTTTCTATATCATTAGTAGTACTATCTAATATTGCCTCATACTCATTAATTCCTTTGTCTAGATTATCTTCATCTATAAAATCTGAACAAGCCTCTTTTTTTAGATTAATTAATTCTTTTATTTTATTATTAAGATATTCTTGATAACCATTCAAAATAGAATTTACTTTTTTCCTATTGATTTTTTCAACATCAATATTAAAAATTTTTTCTTTATATATACCAAATTCTAAATAAATAATATTTTCCATTGTTGCTACTAAAGAATCTATATTATTATCAATATCTAAAGTTAATTTGTTTTTTATTATCTCTTTATTTTTTTTTAAAAACATTTCTTTTATTTCTTTATCATTCATATTGACTCCCCACTCTATTACTTTAGTAAAGAATATCAACAAAAATAAAATTAGTCAAGATAACTTAAGGTATTAAGAATATCAATTAATAATTTAATATAATTATCCTCTATTTTAATTAAATCCAAAACTATTACTAATTTATTACCCAAAGTTTTAAATCTGAACATATTAGAAATATTAATTGAATCTACAAATAGTTTTTCTACATCTATACGTTTAGTAATTTTTTCAGAAAAAATCATCTCTACAAAATTTTTAGTTTGATTAATTTTTTCTACATGATATCTATCACATAATTTTTCAAACCATTCCTCATACATATAAAAGATTATATTCTCATCAACTTTACCAAATCTATCTTCAATTTCTTGTTTAACTTTTGTAAAACTATCTAAAGAATCAATACTATTTATCAATTTATGTATTTCTATTTTCAAGTCATCATCATAAACATACTCATTTGAGATATGAGTCTGAACATTCAATAAAGCTTTATCATTCTTGTCTTCTTCGTCTGGCACTACATTACCTTTTAATCTTTCCACTTCTTCATTTAATATTTTTAAGTACAATTCTATACCTACAGAATCTATAAATCCAGCTTGTTCACTGCCAAGTATATCTCCTGCTCCTCTAATAGATAAGTCTCTAGTAGCAATTGCAAAACCACTTCCCAACTCTGTAAAATTTTTTATAACATCTAATCTTTTTTGAGCTGTTTCTTTTAAAATTTTCTTTCCGTCATACATTAAATATGCATACGCTATCTTATCGCTTCTTCCAACTCTTCCCCTTATCTGATAAAGTTGTGATAACCCGAATCTATCTGCATCAATAACAATTAATGTATTAGCATTACTAATATCAAGACCAGTTTCGATAATTGTAGTACATACTAAAACATCTGCCTCATGATTAATAAAACTAAACATTTTATCCTCTATTTCATTTTTTGATAATTGTCCATGGACAAAATCTATTCTTGCTTCTGGAATTGCATTTTTTAATCGAAGTACCTCATTTTCTATAGTCTCTACTTTATTATATAGATAAAATACTTGCCCACCTCTAGATATTTCTTTATAGATAGCGTCTTTTATTATATTTATGCTTTCTTCTATAACATAAGTTTGAACAGGAAATCTATTCATAGGAGGAGTTTCAATCAAAGATAAACTTCTAATACCAACCATAGACATTTGTAAAGTTCTAGGAATTGGCGTAGCAGTCAAAGTTAAAACATCTACATTAGTTTTATATTTTTTTATTTTTTCTTTATGTACCACTCCAAAACGTTGTTCTTCATCAATTACTAATAAACCTAAGTTTTTAGGTTTAACATCGTCACCTAGCAATCTATGTGTTCCAATTACCAAATCTATTTTTCCAGACTTCAATTCATCTAAAATACGTTTTTTTTCTTTTGCTGAGGTAAACCTATTTAATAAACCAATATTTACTGGAAAATCCCTAAATCTATTTAAGGCATTTTCATAGTGTTGATTAGATAAAATAGTTGTAGGACATAAATACAAAACTTGCTTAGAATTTGCAATAGCTTTAAATATAGCGCGAAATGCCACTTCAGTTTTTCCGTATCCAACATCCCCACATAATAATCTATCCATAGGATGATTTGATTCCATATCTTGTTTTATCTGTCGAATAACCAATTCTTGATCCGGAGTTAATTTATATTCAAATTGATTTTCAAAAATCAACTGCAATTCATCATCTTTTGCAAATGAAAAACCTTTTTCCATTTGTCTTTTTGCGTACAAATTAATTAATGACTTAGCTATATCTCTAACTCTATTTCTAACCCTAGCTTTAGTTTTTTGCCAGTCGGTTCCACCCAACTTGGATACTTTTGGTCTTACTCCTTCCTTACCACTAAATTTACTAATATAATCTATTTTTTCAACTGGTATATATAATTTATCAGTACCCTGATATAAAAGCTCTATATAATCTTTTTCAATTCCATTTTGCTTTAAAACTTTTATCCCATTATAAATACCTATACCATGAACATCGTGAACAATATAATCTCCAATATTTATTTTATTTATATCATGTATTTTAGAAGCATATTTAAATTTTGTTCTATAATTTTTATGATTATTAGCTATCTTAAAAATATTTTTTTGAGAAATAAATATATAATTTTTATAAATAAATCCAGATGAAAGAGAAGCATCTACTAAGTTAACTTCATCAACATATAAATGATCGAAATCAGTTTCTACTGAAGTATAATCCAACAATTTACTAATTTTTTTAATTTGATTAGAATTCAAACAAAAAGTTATTACTTTATCTTTATGTTTCTTTATAAATTCATTAATTTGAGATATATTTTCATTAAAATCTTCAAGTTCCTTAACCCCATAATTTATCAAATTTTTAGTAGAATAATTATTTATATTTAAATAATCTATTTTTTTAGTTATATGTATATCCTCAATATTTAAAAAATAATCTCCTTTGAATTCCTTATCACGTTCTTTATTATAATCAATACTTTCTTTTTTTATTTTAGTAAAAAGCGCACAAAGTTGCTTATAATTTTTAAATACTACTATTGGATCATTACAATAATCAAACAAAGATGATGCTGATTTAAAAGAATAAAATTTACTTTTACGATCATCTTCATTTAAACATAAAACATCGGAAAAAGGTCTAATAATTATATCATCAATTTCATTTATAGTTCTTTGATTTTCTTCATCAAAAATACGTATTGACTCTACTTCATCACCAAAAAATTCTATTCTCCACGGTCTTTCTTCACCTATCGCAAAAATGTCTATAATAAAACCACGTATACCAAATTCACCAGTTGATGTTACCACCGTTTCCTTATGATATCCAAGATAATATAACTTATCTATCAAATCTTTTTGCTCAATTTCTTGCCCAACCTTAAGTTCTAATATCGAGGTTTCATATTCATCAACAGTTGGTAAAAAGTGAACATATCCCTCCAAATGTGTAATAATTATATTCTTTATTTTTTTATTTCCTAATTCATTTAATGTTTCTAATCTTGTTATCATTAAATCTGGACTCATTGATAAAGCTTCACTAGTTAAAAAATCATCCATCGGAAACAATAAAACTCGATCAGTATAATTTTGAATTGAATTATAGATTAGGTTAGCTTCATATAAGCTTGGCATTACAACTAATATATTATCATCTTTATTAATAAGCAAATTATATAAATAAACAGCAAAAAAATCATCAGATAATCCCGTTATACTGATGTCAGTTTTTAAAAAATTATTATCTATAATTTTGCCAATTGATATCATAATTATTTTATTCCATTCTTACTATTATATTTAGACATTAAAATATTAAAATCTTCTACAAAAAATTCTTCTAATATTTTGTTTATAACAATATGTAAATCATCTAATTTTTCTTGTTCTACTTTACTGAATTTTCCTAAAACATAATCTTTAGTAGATATTGTTTTATTATTGGAGATACCTATTTTTAATCTTTTATAATTAGATGTTTTTAAATGCAATTCAATATTTTTAAGACCATTATGTCCTCCACTAGAACCTTTACTTTTTAATTTATAATTACCAATATATAAATCTAAATCATCACTAATAACTAAAATATCTTCAACATCTATATTAAAATAATTTACAAATTTTTCTACTACTTCTCCAGATAAATTCATATAAGATAATGGTTTTAGAAATAAAACATCCACATTATTAATTTTAGTTTTTAAATATTGACCATTAAATTTAGTTTTATTAAATTCTAAACCCAAACTATTAACAAATGAATCTAAAAACATAAAACCAATATTATGTCTTGTATTAGCATATTCTTTGCCTGGATTACCTAAACCAACTATTAATTTCATAAAATCACCTTCCTCTAATTATTTCCCGGGAAATAATTAGTATCTACTTATTCAAATGATATTGCTTATATATATCAGATTTTTTTTCATTTCTGTCTTTTGCAACTAATTTTATTGCATCCTTCTCATTATTTCCCTCATCTATATACATTTTAACATGTTCTACTATAGACATATCAGAAAAATTAAGAACTTCGTTATTTCCCTCTATTACAATTACAAATTCTCCTTTTAAAATTATATCATGATCTAATAATTCTTTAATTGTCCCACGATATATTTCCTCATGTATTTTTGTTAATTCTCTACAAATACAAATGTTTCTATCTCCAAAAACTTTATATACATCTTGTAAGAAATCATTTATTCTATGTACTGCCTCATAAAACACCAAAGTATAAGGTAAACTCTTTAAAACATTTAATTCTTTAATTCTTTTACTGCTTTTAGAATTTAAAAAACCATAAAACAAAAAATGAGTAGAATCAATTCCGGATACCATAAGTGCAGGAATTGCTGCAGTAGCCCCAGGAAGACCAATCACATTAACTCCATTTTTTGCTAAATACTCAACCACTTTATATCCAGGGTCACTTAAAATAGGAGAGCCTTGATCTGTTACTAATCCTATATTTAATCCGTTTTTTACATCAATTAATACTTGTTTTTTTATAATATCTTCGTTATGTTCATGACAACTAACTAATTTTTTCTTTATATTAAAATGATTTAACAATATCCTAGTGACTCTAGTATCTTCACATAAAACATAATCAACTTTTTCTAATAAATTTAATGTTCTAATAGTTATATCTTCAAAATTACCAATAGGAGTTGGAAGAAGATATAAGCTTGACTGATTATTATAACTATTTTGAATCATCTACATCACCTAACATTTCTATAATTTCTTCTGTATATATATTTTGATTTTTATATATAATAATTGGTTTTTCTATAATTAAATTATCTTTCCCATTTTTTATACAATCTATTAAAAATAATTTACTAGGAGAATTAATATATGGATGAACAAACATAATCCTCTTTGGAATTAAATTATTCATTCTCAGTTTATTAATTATTTCTATTAATCTTTCAGTCCTATGTATCATATAAAAATGACCTTTATTATTTAATAAATAATTTACCTTTTTTAATATATTATCTAAATCAATCATCTTTTCATGTCGGGCAATTGTTTTACTATATGCTGCATTTTCTTTATTATTTTTAAAATATGGAGGATTAATAGAAACTATATCATAAGAATTAATACTAAAATATTTATTAACATCCATGATATTGTAATTATATAAATTAATATACTTTTCCAAAGAATTTGCTTCTACCGTTTTTTCGCCTAAAGAAAATATGTTTTTTTGAATTTCAATACAATCTACTTTTATACCATATTTTTTCACTAATATTAAAGGAATTGGAATATTTCCTGTAGCTAAATCAATTATTTTCTTATTTATACCTACATTCATAAAATTAGCAAGAAGCACAGAATCTAAACTATAACAAAAAGAATCTTTATCTTGAAATATATAAGTATTCTTATAATTTAAAAATTTTTCTTTAACTACTTTTGTCATTTTCCATAATAATAGATGTGTTATCATTAAATTCTACTTTATATGTATTATTTAATATATTAACTTCTACTACCTTTCCACTCCTGCCTTCTATATTAACAATATTACCTATTGCAGGCAATTCTTTTTTTAATTCAGTATATATATCATCTTCATAATTAAGACAACATAATAATCTTCCACATTGACCGTTTATTTTAGTAGGATTCAAAGATAAAAATTGATTTTTAGCCATATTTATAGAAACGCTTTCAAATTCTTCTAAAAAGCTATTACAACAAAGAACTCTTCCACAAGGACCTAAACCTCCAATTATTTTAGCTTTATCTCTTATCCCTACTTGTCTTAACTCTATTCTTGTTTTAAATACTTGAGCCAATTTTTTAGCTAATTCACGAAAATCCACCCTATCAGCAGAAGCATATCTTATGAATAATTGTTCTCTATTAAAAGAAAAAGATGCACTAATAAATCTCATTGGTAAATCTAATTGTTTTGCTATTGATGCTGCTTTTGAGAGAGCTTTTTCTTCTTCTTTAATATTTTCATTATTCTTTTTTATATCATCTTTGTTTGCAATTCTAACAACTCTATTTAAAGGAAAAACAACGTCATCATCTTTAAATTCTTTTTCTATAGTATTAACTATACCAAAAGCTGTATAATTTTCCATTTCTACTATTACTTTATCATTTTTTTTAAAATGTTGTCCTAACGGATCACAATAACGTACAGTTTTGCTATCTTTCAATATAACTCCTACTAGTTTATACATATTACACCTCTAACATTTCTAAGACTAATGCGTCAATAAATAATTTCATATTAAGATTAAATTTCAAATTCTGTTTATATTTTTCTATTATTTCAATAATAGTCAAATTAGATATATCATCCTTTTTATTTAAACAGTAATTTTCTACTCTATCCAAGAAAAGTAAAAACTCCTCCTTTGTCAAAGTATATAAATTATTATTTTCTAAAAATAGTTCTAATTCTTTATCTTTAATTTTTTTTACAAAAGTTTCTACATGTTCAAAATTATTTTCATCTTGTGGTTTTTCTATAGGTACCAAAGGTAATATTTGGCATCTAGAAATAATAGTATTTATAACTTGATATCTATTATTAGAAACTAATATACCAACGATATTATCAGCAGGCTCTTCTAAAAATTTTAATAATGTATTTGCCGAAGAAGCATTTAAATACTCTGCTCCATCTATTATATAGATTACATATTTCCCTAATATTGGCCTTTCCATACAAGAATTTTTTAAATTAATAATATCTTCTTTTTTAATCATTTTTCCTTCAGAAGTTAAAAACTTTATTTCTGGATAATTAAATGATTCATCTATTAAATTTATATTATTAACAGATGTACTTTCTTCTAATATTTTTTTACACATCTGTACTAAAACTTTTTTATAATCATAGTAATCATTAGTTTCTATGAAATATGCATGAGAAAGTTTTTTGTTCTCTATTACATTATTAAAATAGTTAAAAAATTCTTCTTGTTCCCTAATTACCTTCTCATCCACAATATTCACCTCAATAAATAATTAAATATAAAAAAATTAAAGACATTAAAGCCGGTGTTCCAAATATAGAAACTAACAAAATTGTTATAATATTAATTGGAATTATACAATTAAATTGAACCCCTATAAGATTATAACCATAAAGAATAAAAAATCCTAAAAAAATTTTTTTTATTATGAAGATTATTTTTTTTAACATATATATCACCAAAAAAATATATGATGATAAATTTGACGATATTACAATGTAGTTCTGTCTTTCAAAGCTCTTTCCAAAGTCAATACATCTAAATATTCAATATCAGCGCCCATAGGAATACCACTTGCAATCTTTGATATTTTTATGTTCATATCTTCTAATATTCTTTTTATGTATAGTGATGTTGTTTCACCTTCAACACTTGGCTTGACAGCTAAAACAATCTCTTTGAAATTGCCTTTCTTAATTCTGGTAATAAGTTTATCTAACCCAATATCATCTGGAGTTATACCATCAATAGGACTAATTAAACCATCTAACACATGATATAAACCATTATAAATCCCCATCTTTTCAAACAAGAAAATGCTTTTAGAATCATCTACTATACATAAAATTGTAGAATCTCTTAAAGTATTTGAGCATATATTACATGTATCTTCATCTGTTAAAACGTTACAAGTTTTACATTTTTTGATATTTTTTTGTAAATTAATAAGATTTTTAGCAATATTCTCAACATTTTCAGTTTCCATATTTAAAACAGAAAAAGCTAATCTTTCAGCAGTGCGTTCACCTATTCCTGGAAATAGTTTAAATGAATCAACTACTTTTTTTAAACTATCTGGATACATTTTAGAAAATACCTGGCATTAAATTAGAATACTTACTCATTCTTTTTTCTGTTTCTGCATCAACTTGTTTCATTGCATCATTTATAGCTAAAAGTAAAACATCTTGTAACATTTCTAAGTCTTCTTTACTTAATTCAATATTATCATCAATCTTAATTTCTATAACTTCTTTCTTACCATTAACCTTAACAGTTACAAAAGAATTTGAACCTGTAAAAATTGTTTGATCAATTTCGTTTTTTGTTTTCATCATATCTTTTTGTAATGTTTGAGCCTGTCGCATAATTGCTTGCATATTCATAATAAATCTCCTCTTTTCTATTCATATTCAACAATATCTCTACCAAATATTATATCAGCTTGTACCTCATTTGCGCTACTGTTTTTTTTCTCTTCCCTCTCAATAATAGAGGAATCATCTTGTAATTTATAAGTATAACCTTCTTTCGTTTTCTTAATATACTCAGTTTTTTCTTTTTGCCATTGTTTCTTAGTAACAAAAGCAATATAAATTTCTATTCCTAACAGTTTTTCTATTGATTTTATTAATTCATCATACAATTGTAATGCACGATTAACCAAAGACTCATACATAAAACTTAATATTACATATTTATCGCCGACCGCACATATTTCAGCATCAAGTAAAAAAGATACATTACTACCATAATTACTATCTAAAACAAATTCATTTAATTTGCTCCACATATTCTTAAAATCATTCAATTTACTTTTAGAAGCTGTTGCAAAAGTATTATTTATAATAATATCATTATGAACAATAACTGTGTTTGTTTTTTTATTTTCTGACTTTTCTACTTTATTATTATTATCTACTTTTTTCATAGAATCTTTATCAACAGAAACTTTGTTTTTATTTAACGAACTTGTATCTGTAAATATATTATTTTCATTTAATTTTTTTTCTTTAGTTGTATTATTAAATTCATCTTTGTTTAACATTTCTTTAGCAATCAATGCAATTGATATACCTCTAGGATTAGTAGAAGTTTTTAAAACATTACAAACTTCATTTAAGACCTCAATATAACGAACAATATTTCGTATCTTTTTTTTGTCTTCAATATCATTTATCAAACATTCTCGTAAATAATCAATTATTTGAGAAAAGAATACAGATAAATTTATTCCAGTAAGATATTTTTTATCAATAATATTAACTACATTTTCAATATTATTTTCAAACAAATCACTTGTAAAATTTTCAATATCTTCATTACTAACAAAACCGCAAAGTTTATCAAAATCTTCAATTGTTATGTTGTTACCAAACAAACTCACCTTTTCTAGCATACCTATAGCGTCACGCATACCACCATTACAATATGTAGCGATTTTATATAAAATTTTATCATCAACCATAATTTTTTCTTGCGACGCTATATACTTTAAATTACTAACAATATCTTCAATAGATATTTGTGTAAAATTATAACATTGACACCTAGATTTTATAGTTAACGGAACCTTCTGTGGATCTGTAGTTGCTAGAATAAAAATGATATGTTGTGGTGGTTCTTCTAAAGTTTTTAATAGAGCATTAAATGCACCAGTTGATAACATATGAACTTCATCAATAATATATACTTTATATTTTAAAGAAGAACAAGCTAATTTAATATTATTTCTTAATTCACGTATTTCATCCACTCCATTATTAGATGCCGCATCTATTTCAATGATATCCACAGCATTATTATTATTTATTTCTAAACAATTAGAACATTGTTCGCAGGAAACACCATCTTTCATATTTAAACAATTAACAGTTTTAGCAAAAACCTTAGCAGTAGTTGTTTTTCCTGTTCCTCTTGGACCGCTGAATAAATAAGCATGTGATATTTTATTATTAATAATAGAGTTTTTTAAAATTTTTACAATAAAATTTTGTCCAACTATTCTCTCAAAAGTATCAGGACGATATTTTCTGTATAGAGATTGATACATAAGCATTCCCCCGTTCTATAAAAATTATATCATTTTTATTTTTTAAAGTAAATTTTTAAAATAATTATTTCCCGGGAAATAATTATCTTCTAACAAAGAAAAAAGAATTTAATATTTTAGAGCATTTTTTACTTAAAAAATACTTTTTTATCCTTTTTTTTAATAATTTTTCACATATTTCATTATATAATATATCATTATTTCTAGTACCTATATATATTTTTTTTAAATTATACATAAATATTGTTCCAGAACACATAGGGCAAGGTATTAAAGTAGTATATAAAAATATAGAATTTAATTTATTTTTATCTACTTTTTTCAAACATTCTATTTCAGCATGATAAAATTCATTTTTTTCTTTTGATTTTTGATTTTTTTCTTTTACCAAAATATTTTTTTTATCAGTTATTATACTTCCTACTGGAACATTATTATTTAAAAAAGCAATTAAACTTTCTTTATATGCACTTTGTAAATAAAAAACATCATTATTTTTCATATTTCACCTACTATAAAAAAATGACGCACATAAATCAAATTATTAAGGCTGCTATTTTCCAATCCTGACCTGGTTCTAATTCTTTTTATTGCGTCGATATATATATTACTATAGAATATGTATTTAATCAAGATTTTTTTATGTTTCACGTGAAACATTGATTAATTTTTATTATTGTCTACTACGTTTCACGTGAAACATAATAGAAATATCAAATAAAAATGAATGTTTCACGTGAAACATTCATTATTCTATAGGTGTTTCTTCTTCTGTTTCTATAACTTTAACTTTTGTTACAGAAGAAACCATTTGATTATCTTTCAAATTTATTAATCTTACACCTTGTGTAGCCCTTTTTAATGTAGATACCTGTTGTAAACTAATTCTTATAATAATACCACTATTAGTTATAATCATAATATCATCATTATCATCAACACATTGTAATGTAACCATTTTTCCATTTTTATCGGTAATATTTAGGGCTTTTACACCTTTACTTCCTCTATGTGTTAATCTAAATTCATTAATTTCTGTCTTTTTACCATAACCTTTTTCAGTTACAATTAAAACTTTAGCATTTTCATTACTAACAACTTCCATTCCAACAACATTATCTGTATTAATATTAAAGTCGATTCCTTTTACACCAGAAGCTGTTCTACCCATATTTCTTATTTCTGTTTCATTAAACCTAACCATTCTACCATTAGTAGCACCTATTATAATCTCATCAGATCCACTTGAAGCCTTAACAGAAATTAGTTCATCATCTTCTCTCAAGGTAATTGCAATTTTACCACTTGTTCTAATATTATCAAATTCCGCTATAGAAGTTCTCTTTACTACACCTTTTTTAGTACAGAATACAAAATAATTTTTATTATCATCTTTTGATCCAGTAATAACAGTAGTTATTTTTTCATCTTTATCTAAAGACAATAAATTAACAATAGGTAAACCTTTAGATTGTCTACTATATTCAGGTACCTTATAACCCTTAATTCTATAAACTCTACCTTTATTACTAAAGAAGTATGCAAAATCATGAGTTTTCATAGATATTAAATGTTCTACATAATCTTCTTCATTTGTAGACATTCCTTTAATACCAACACCACCACGATTTTGAGATTTAAATGTATTCTCCACAACTCTCTTAATGTAACCATTATGTGTTAATGTTAAAATAACATTTTCAACAGGTATTAAAGACTCATCTTCTATATATTCAATAGCCGTCATATCAATATTTGTTCGACGTTCATCACCGAACTTTTGTTTTATTTCTAATAATTCTTTTTTAATTACTGCTAAAACATTTGCGTCACTTGATAAGATAGTCTTTAATTCATCAATTAATTTAAGCAATTCATCAAGTTCATTTTCTATTTTTTCTCTTTCTAATCCAGTTAAGCGACGTAATCTCATTTCTAAAATTGCGTTTGCTTGGGCTTCTGATAATTTAAAATTATTCATTAAACCACTTCTGGCTTCGTCATCTGATTTAGAACCACGAATTAATTTAATAACAGCGTCAATATTATCTAAAGCAATCTTTAATCCTTCTAATATGTGTACTCTTTTTTCAGCAACATCTAAATCAAACTTAGTTCTTCTTATTATAACTTCTTTTTGATAATCGATATATTTTACGATTATATCTTTTAAACATAACGTTTTTGGAACACCTTGATCTAACATTAAAAATATTATTCCATAACTAGTTTGTAAAGAAGTATGTTTATATAACTTATTAAGAACAACTTGAGCATTTGCATCTTTTTTTAGAGTGATAGTAATTTTAATACCATCTTTCAAATCAGAATGATAATCTGCAATACCCTCAATCGTCTTATTATGAACAAGTTCGGCAACTTTATTTTTTAATTCCAATGTATTTACACCATATGGAACTTCATCAATTATTATATATTGTCTACCATTTTTTTCCTCTATAGAAGCTTTACTTCTAATAGTAATAGAACCACGACCAGTCTCATAAGCCTTTCTAATTCCACTATTACCCAATATACTAGCACCTGTTGGAAAATCTGGACCTTTTATATATTCCATTAATCCATCTAAATCAATTTCTGGATTATCTATGTATGCAACGCATCCATCAATTACTTCTCCTAAATTATGAGGAGGAATATTAGTAGCCATACCAACCGCTATACCAGTAGTTCCATTTACTAAAATATTAGGAAAACGTGAAGGTAAAACTTCTGGTTCTTTTTCACTTTCATCAAAATTAGGTGTAAAATCAACTGTATTTTTATTTATATTTCTTAATAATTCTAAAGATATTTTTGAAAGACGAGATTCTGTATAACGCATTGCGGCAGCACCATATCCTTCAATATTACCAAAATTACCATGTCCATCAACAAGCATATATCTATAAGAAAAATCTTGTGCCATTCTAACCATAGCTTCATATATACTAGAATCACCATGTGGATGATATTTACCCATTACATCTCCGACAATTCTAGCACTTTTTTTATGAGGTTTATCAGGGGTATATCCAGATTCATACATAGAATATAAAATTCTACGATGAACAGGTTTTAATCCATCTCTTAAATCTGGAAGAGCACGTGCTACTATAACACTCATTGAATATTCCAAAAAGGAATCTTGTACTTCTTTTACTATATTATTTTTTTCTAGTCTATCCATACTACACCCTCCTATACATCTAGATTTTCTACATATGTAGCATTTGTTTCAATAAATTCTCGACGAGGTTCAACTTCCTCACCCATAAGTTTAGAAAAAACTTCATCTGCAGCAATTGTATCTTCAACAGTTATTTGTCTTAAAATACGTTTATTAATATCCATAGTTGTCTCATTCAACTCTTCTGCATCCATTTCTCCTAAACCTTTCATACGCATAATATCATATTTAGTATTAGGACTTAATGTGGCTAAATATTCATCGCGTTCTTGTTCATTTAAAACATATTTAATAGTTTTACCATGCTTTATAACAAATAAAGGTGGTTGTGCAGCATATACATGTCCTGCTTCTACTATAGGTCTAAAGAAACGATAAAATAAAGTTAATAATAAAACTCTAATATGACTACCATCAACATCGGCATCGGTCATTATTATTATCTTATGATAACGTAATTTAGATAAATCAAAATCATCACCAATACCAGTTCCAAAAGCAGTTATAATTGTTCTTATTTCTTCATTTGATAAAGCTCTATCCAATCTTGCTTTTTCCACATTAAGAATCTTTCCACGCAAAGGTAATATAGCTTGTGTCATACTATTTCTACCTTTAATGGCAGATCCACCTGCCGAATCTCCTTCGACTAAGAATATTTCACTTTCTGAAGCATCTTTACTTTTACAATCAGATAATTTTCCATAAAAATTAGTTATATCTAAATCACCTTTTCGTCTTGTCAATTCACGAGCTTTCTTAGCGGCAACTCTCGCACGACTAGCAGTCATTGACTTATCAACAATTATCTTAGCTTCATCTGGATGTTCCATTAAAAATCTTTCAAAAGCTTGTGAAAATATTTTGTCTGCAATACCACGAACTTCACTATTCCCTAATTTTGTTTTTGTTTGTCCTTCAAATTGTGGATTAGGATGTTTAATAGATATTATCATTGTAAGACCTTCGCGTACATCTTCTCCACTAAGACCATCATCATTTTGTTTTAAAAATCCATTACTAGTTGCATATTTATTCAAAATTCTTGTTAAAGCACGTCTTACTCCATCTTCATGAGTACCACCTTCAGGTGTAGTTATATTATTAACAAAAGAATATATGCTAGAATTATATGTTTCATTATATTGTAGAGCTACTTCAACTTTTATATCCTTATCTTCACCTTCTACGTCAATAATAGTTGGTTGAATAGGATTTTTATTTTTATTAAGCATTTCTACATATTCTACTAAACCACCCTCATAGTGAAAAGAATCTTTCTTATCGGCAACTCTATCATCATATAAAGAAATTCTTAGACCTTTATTTAAAAAAGCAAGTTCTTTTAATCTAGTTTTTAAAATATCATAGTCATAAACAGTTGTTTCTGTAAATATTGCATCATCTGGTAAAAAAGTAACTGTTGTTCCTGTTCTATTAGAATCACATTTATCAATAATTTTAAGTGGTTCTTCAGGATGTCCTCCCCTACTATATCTTTGATAATAAACATTACCATTTTTATATACTTTAACCTCTAACCAATCACTTAAAGCATTTACAACACTGGCACCAACTCCATGGAGACCACCACTAACTTTATAGCCACCACCACCAAATTTACCACCAGCATGCAATACTGTATAAACTGTTTCAACAGTACTTTTACCTGTTTTTGGATGAATATCAACAGGAATTCCTCTACCATCATCTTTTACTGTTATACTATTATCTTTGCCAACTGTTACTTCAATGTGTTTACAATATCCTGCTAAAGCTTCATCTATTGCATTATCTACTATTTCCCAAACTAAGTGATGTAATCCTCTCGAACTAGTAGAACCAATATACATTCCTGGTCTTTTTCTTACTGCTTCTAATCCTTCTAATACTTGAATTGAAGAAGAATCATATGTATTATTTTCTTGTTTCATCATTTCTACCTCTCTTCTATATTTCCATTTTTTACATAATATATTTTTGATTTATTCAACAAACTTTTATTAATACCCCTAATATTAGTTGTAGTTATAATTGTTTGTATATCATTACTTATAAATTTTACCAATTTATTTCTTTTACTTTTATCAATCTCACTAAATATATCATCTAATAACAATACTGGATGAATATTTTTTTCTTCTTTAAATAAATATATTTCCGCTATTTTAAAACAAATAACAGCCAATCTTTGTTGTCCTTGGGATCCAAAAGTTTTTAAGGTCATATCATCGATATAAAAAGAAAATTCATCTCTATGAGGTCCATATAAAGTCATACCTTGCAATTTTTCTTTATAAAAACTTTTTTTCAATTTATCTTTATATATTTGTTCTATATTTTCATAAGAAAAGTCAGTAAATTCAAATTGATTTTCATATTTTATATTTAGACCTTTAACTCCTGTTATTTCATAATAAATAGAACCTAAATATTTATTTATATTATTTATAAATTCATTACGTTTTTGATATATATATATACCTTTTTCTATAAGTTTATCTGTTAATATATCAAAATATCTCTCATCAATATATCCATTAGAATATAAAAGTTTTAAAAATTCATTTCTATTTTTCAACAATTTATTATATTCATTATATATATTAATATAATTATCCGATAATTGACTTATTTCAATATTCAATAAATTTCTTCTTATAGAAGGAGACCCCTTTATAATTTCTAAATCATCAGGTGTAAAAAGTATTACATTTAAATTAGATATATAATTTGATATTTTTTTTATATGAGTTTTATTAACAAATACTTTTTTTTCATTTTTATTAATAAAAATTTCTAATTCGTTATTAAAATCATCATTATTTACAATACCAATTATTCTAGTAAATTCCTCATTAAATTTGATTAAATTTAATGAGGAAGAAGTTCTTGGTGATTTTGTTAAAGCTAATACATAAATAGATTCTAAAATATTAGTTTTTCCTTGAGCATTACTTCCTACAAATATATTTATCCCTTTATTTAATTTAATATCGATTTTTTTATAATTTCTAAAATTCAATAGTTTAATTTTTTTAATTATCACGTTTTTAGTTCATAAACACTCATATAATCACCTTTTATATATTTTTAATACTCCTATACACACACAATAATATTATACCATAAATCAAATAAAAAAGGTCAAAAATTTAACATTTTTGCCTTTTTCTTAATAGGGATTCTAGTCTAGTCGCACGAAATATTTGATTTTCAATTATTCTAAATGAAGAAGGGACTACTATTTTCTTATTATTTGAAAAATATATTATTGTTTTTAGGGATTTTTTTTCTATTTTTTCTATATTATTTAGTGATAACCATATACAAGAATCGAGGAAGGGTGATTCGGTTGGGAAAAAAATTAATGATTTACTTTCTTCAATTACTATAGGTAGTTTATAACTAGCTCCTAAAATATGTTTGCTACCTAATCTTCTACCTTCGTATGTACTCCCATAATACATACAACTATTATCCATTATTTCTGTGCAACTACCATTATATTCAAAAGTTGATTCTTTTTCATATACCATAACACTATTTTCATTTATTGGAACTAATGCTAAAGTATCTTCTGTAATTTCGTAAGTGTCCATATATTCCCCCTATACTTACAATTTCATGTAAGTACCCATACTATATCACTTCTATATGTCACATTATGTCGTTTTATATACATAAAATTAAAAAATATAAAAATTTTTAGTTTTTATATTTTAATAAGTCCTAATAGGTAAAACTAACTCGGTTAAAGTCTTATCTTCTTCAGAATTTAAAATTATAGGTTTAACTTCTCCAAAAAAGTTAATATCAACATTTTCTGTGGAAAAAGCTTTTAAAGCATCCATCATATATTTAGAACTAAATGAAATTTTAATAGTTTCATTGACATCATTATTAATATTTAATTTTTCCTCCACTCTACCTATTTCAGCAACAGTAGATCTTAATGTTAATTTATTTTGTTCTATTTCTAAAGTTATAATATTCTTTTCTTTATCATTTGCTAATATACTAGCACGATCTATAGAATTATAAAATTCACTTATATTTAATTTTATAGTAAGTATTGGATCTGTAGGTATCAAATTTGAAGTATTTGGATAACTACCATTAATTAATCTAGATTGAAAAATACAATTATCTGTTTTAAAAATTACTTTATTATTAAATATATATAAATTAATTTTATCATCTTCATCAATAATTTTAGAAAAATCAATAATATTTTTACTAGGAATAATAATATTAAAATTATCATCTATATTATCATTGTTTACTTCTACAAATTTTCTAGATAATCTGTAAGAATCTGTTGAATTACACTCTATTATATTACCAACAAGTTTTAAATTAATACCTGTTAAAGTTGGTTTAGATTCATCATTGCTAGTTGCAAAACAAGTTTGATTAACTATATTAAATATATCTATTCCCTCCAAAGAAACAAAGTTATTATTAATATTTAAATCTATATCAGGATATTCATTAGAATTAATTCCATTTAAATTAAATTCACTATTATCTGTATATATTAATATTTTTAAAGAATCAATAACTTCAATATTTATATATTCATCAGGAAGTTTTCTAACAATATCTAATATATATCTTCCTTGTATTACTATACTACCCTCTTTTTCGATAATTAAATCTTTATTATTTGATTTTAAAGTTGTTTGTATACTTATATCATTATCACTGGCAGTTAATACTAAACTATCTTTAAATAATTCAAATTTAATTCCTGCTAAAACGGGAATTATATTTTTACTGGATAAAGCTTTAGAAACCTTATTAAGTTCTTCTAACAATAAATTCTTTTTAATTTTTAATTTCATATTTATTCCTTCTTTCTTATATATTTATTTATTATATTGCTGTGGAAATTGTTTAAAACTTATTTTTATCTTATATTATAAGACTTTTATAAAGTTTTCTCTGTTTATAACATGTTTAAAATTTTATTTTTTTCCACAGTAAGTAATTTCATTTGTTAATGTTTCAATAATTTCTTTCAATTCTTTATTAACTTTCAGTTCTCTTTCTATTTTATCACAAGAGTGAATTACTGTAGAATGATCTTTTCCTCCAAATTCAATACCTAATTTTGGAAAAGATTCATCTGTATATTTTCTACACAAATACATAGCTATTTGTCTAGGAAAAGCTACTTTATAGTTTCTTTTTTTACTTCTAATATCCTCAATAGTAATTTGAAAGTATTCTGCTACTATTCTTTGAATTTTATGGACATTGTCTTTTTCATATGTTCCTTTACTAACATAATCCTTTAAAGCATCCATTGCTAGATCTAATGATATTTTTGAACCCCCCATAATTGAAGAATATGCTAATAATCTAGTAATGGAACCTTCTAATTGTCTAACATCACTACCCATATTCGCAGAAATATATTCAATAACCTCTTCAGGAATATCTTTTTCAATATTACCTGCAATAATTTTTTTTCTAAGTATTTCTTTTCTTAATTCAATATCAGGTGGATATATATCAACAGTTAATCCCCAACAAAATCTTGTTCTTAAACGATCTTCTAATAATTTTAAATCATCGGGAGATCTATCTGAAGATATAATAATTTGTTTATTATCATTATATAATGAATTAAAAGTGTGAAAAAATTCTTGTTGAGTTTGAGTTGCGCCTCCTAAAAATTGTATATCGTCAATAATCAGAACATCTACATTACGATATTTATTTTTAAAAAAGTCAACATAATCAAAATTTGTTCCATTACTGTCTTTTTTATTTAGACCTATGAAGTCTTGAATAAATTGATCACTAGTAACATATAGAACTTTTTTATTTGAATTTCTTACTATATAATTTCCTATCGCATGCATCAAATGTGTTTTTCCTAGACCACTATTACCGTAAATAAATAAAGGATTATACATTTTCCCTGGATTTTCTGCAACAGAAACAGCGGCGGCATGTGCAAATTTATTACTATTCCCTACTACAAATGTCTCAAAGTTATAATTTGCAATTAAATTAGAGTCAAAATTATTATCAACACTATTACATTTATTGTTAATATCATTTTCTACAAAATTATTAGTAGAAGACTTATTTTTTATATCTTCTTCCAACTCTTCTTTTAAAAAATATTTTATTTCCCTAAAATTTGAATCATATTTTAAAATAATGTTTTCAAGTATATCTTTATAATTTTCTTCTAAATGTTTTTTGTGTATAGACATTGGAACAATTACTCTGAATATACCATCTTGTTTATCATATAATAAAGTTTCTTCAAACCAAGTTTGAAAAGATAAAGAAGATATATGTTCTTTTAAATCATTTAAAATATTATCCCACATCTTTATCACTTCCCCACCTGAATTTATAAGATTAATAACAATTTTATTGTAAAATAATTTTTCTAAAAAATAAAGCTATTTTCTAAAAAATATTGTTATAAACAACTTATTAACAAGGTTATCAACAACTATTTTCTATGAAATATAAGAAAAAAACTAACTTATCAACAAATTTGTTTACTTTATATAATAAACAAGGTTAATAAAATTATCAACATAATTGTGAAAAATGTTAATAACTTTTTAAAGTCATAATATATATATAAATAAAAATAATGTTTATTAACAATAAGTGTGAATAAATAAAAAAACAAAAAAAGTTATTGTTAATAATTTTTTTTTTGCTAATTTGTTGACAAAATAATATAATTTTATTACAATAAATGAGATTTATGTCTGGAGGTGGAATTATGAAAAGACCTTATCAACCAAATAATAGAAAAAAATCAAAAAAGATGGGCTTTTTTGCAAGAATGAAAAATAAAATTGTTGCAAGACGCCGTAGAAAAGGACGCAAAAGGTTATCTAAATAATCCACTGTATATAAAAAACAGTGGTTTTTTAGTATAATATTTGTAGGTGATTTTATGAAAAAAATAAATATAGTAAAAGAAAATAAAGTATTTAATGATATTATAAATAATTCTAAATGTGTAAAAAATAATAACTTGGTTTTATATTATAAAAAAAATGAAAATAACAAATACTACAGATTTGGAATATCAGTTGGGAAAAAAATAGGAAAAGCAGTTACTAGAAATAAATTAAAAAGACAAATTAGAAACATAATAGATATTAATAAAAATTACTATGAAAATAATAAAGATTATATTATAATAATAAGGAAAGGTTGTTTAAATTGTTCTTTTGAACAAATGAATAAAAGTTTTTTAGATTTGATAAAAAAATATGAAAGAGGCTAATATGAAAAAAGAAAAAAGAATTTTTAAAATATTAATAGTTTTACTATTGACGTTTTTTTTGACAGGTTGTACACATCCTTTAAAAACTAATAAAAATAAAGCTGTGACAAATCCAGAAACAGGACAAAGTTTAACTGCTAATATATTATGTAAACCAACAAATGAAAAAACATTGAAAATTTACGATAAATATAAAAAGAAATTAAAAGAAGAAGAAAATATAGAAATATCAAAATTGCCTGATTGTGATAATTATAGAGTTATGGCTAACGGATATGAAGGTTTATGGACATCATTTTTTGTTCAACCACTTGCTTGGTTAATTCTAAAAATAGGTACTTTAGTAAAATCTCATGGATTAGCTCTAATAATTACAAGTTTATTAATAAGACTTGTTGCATTTCCACTTACTAGAAAAATGGCAATGCAATCAGAATTATTAAAAGAAGCACAAAAAGATATGCAACGCATTGAAAAAAAATATGAAAATAAAACTGATCAACAATCAATGATGAAAAAATCACAAGAAATGTCCATGGTATATCAAAAACATGGAATAAATCCAATGTCTAGTTGTTTAGCTTCATTTATTCAAATTCCATTATTCTTTGCTTTTTTTGAAGCTATAAATAGAGTACCAGCTATATTTGAAGAAAAATTTCTAACTTTACAATTAGGAACAACTCCAATAATAGGCTTACCAAAAGGAAATATTGCTTATTTAATATTAATCGTTTTAATTGGAATTACTACGTATTATTCATTTAAAATGAATTCACAAGATACTGCAGCAACAGCAAATATGAAAAATATGCCAGTAATGATGACTATTATGATTGTATTTATGGGATTATTTATGTCATCTGCATTAGGAATATATTGGGTAACTACTAATATATTTACAATAGTTCAAAATCTATTAGTTAAAAGGAGTAAGTTAAAACATGGAAAAGTATAAATTTACAGCAAAAACAAAAGAAGCCGCAATAGAAACAGCTTTGTATGAATTAAAAGAAGAAGATAAAAATATTATTTACACAACTAAAGAAGTAAAATCAGGATTATTTGGAAAAAAAATAGAAATAGAAGTAGTAAGAAAAAGTGACATTATAGAACTAATAAAAGAAACTCTAATTAATTTAACAAAAAAGATGGGAATAGATATAAATATTGAAATAAAACAAAGAGAAGAAAATCTAAATATTATAATTTTTTCTGAACAAAATTCATTATTAATAGGCAAGCAGGGTAAAAATCTTGAAGCGCTTAGTATAATATTGAAACAAATTATTAAAAATGAAATAAGTGTTCCTTTTAAATTTAATTTAGATGTAGGAGAATATAAACTAAAAAGAGAAAAAGAATTAATTAGATTAGCAAAAAGATTAGGAAAAGAAGTTCAAAAAACAAAAGAACCAATAAAATTAGATTCAATGAATTCTTATGAAAGAAGAATAATACATAATGCTTTAAATAATTGGAATAATATTATGACAGAAAGTACAGGCGAAGAACCTAATAGATGTGTTGTAATTAAATACAAAGGAGATAAATAATCTCTTTTTTTGTGTAAAATTATTTCCCGGGAAATAATTTGTTGAAAAAATATAACTAATATATTATAATACGATTATTGAAATGGAAGTGAGATAATGACTGATACGATCGCTGCAATTGCAACATCATTAGGTGTAGGAGCAATATCTATAGTTAAAGTTAGTGGTCCAGAAGCTATAAATAAGGTAAACAAAATTTTTAAAGGAAAAAATTTAAACAAAGTAGAAAGTCACACAATAAATTATGGACATATAATTCATAAAAAAGAAGTTATTGATGAGGTGCTAGTATCCGTAATGAAAGCTCCAAAAACTTATACTGGTGAGGATGTAGTAGAAATAAATTGTCATGGAGGAATAAGTGTAACTAAAAAAATATTAGAAATTGTTTTAGGAGAAGGAGTTAGACTAGCAGAACCAGGAGAGTTTACAAAAAGAGCTTTTTTAAATGGAAAAAAAGATTTAATTGAAGCAGAAGCAATAATGGATATGATAAATGCTAATAACGAAGAAGCTAGAAAAATTGCTATGAATCAATTAGATGGAAAAACATCTCGTATGATAAAAAGTCTTCGCCAGGAACTATTAGAATTACTAGCATCTATAGAAGTAAATATAGATTATCCAGAATATTACGACATAGAAGAAATGAATAATCAAAAATTAAAAGAAAATATTAAAAATCTTGATAAAAAATTAAAAAATATATTAAAAGAATCAGAAAATGGAAAATTAATAAAAGACGGTATACAGACAATTATTATTGGAAGACCAAATGTAGGAAAAAGTAGCTTGCTTAATAAATTATTAAAAGAAGAAAAAGCGATAGTTACAGATATTGAAGGAACAACCAGAGATACAGTAGAAGGCACTATTAATATCGATGGAATAACTTTAAATATTATTGATACTGCGGGTATTAGAAATACAGATGATATAATTGAACGTATAGGAGTAGAAAAGAGTCTTAATTTAATAGATCAAGCAGATCTAATAATTATGATGTTGAATAATAATGAAACTTTAACAGAAGAAGATAAAAAATTACTTAATATGATAAAAGAAAAAAAATCAATAATTGTTATTAATAAAAATGATTTAGAAAATAAATTAAAATTAGATAAAGATAAATATAATAATATTATTTCCGTTAACACAATAGAAGATAATGGTATAAATCCTTTAATTAGTAAAATAAAAGAATTATTTAATTTAGATGAAATTAAAAGTAAAGATTACACATGTTTAACAAATATGAGACAAATTTCTTTGATTAAAGAAACATTAGAATTATCTGAAAATATAAAACAAGCTTTAGAAAAAAATTTACCAATTGATTTAATTGAAATAGATATTAAAGAAATTTGGAATAAATTAGGTGAAATAACTGGTGACTATTATGATGAAGAATTAATAAATCAATTATTTAGTCAATTTTGTTTAGGAAAATAAGAAAAATTATTTCCCGGGAAATAATTTAATAAAAAATGGAAGTGATAAAAATGAAAAAATACGAAATTATAGTAGTGGGTGGAGGTCATGCTGGTTGCGAAGCAGCCTTAGCTTCTGCAAGAAAAAATCATAAAACTGCTCTTATCACAGGAAATATAAAAAATATTGCGGATATGCCATGCAATCCTTCAATAGGAGGTCCAGCAAAAGGGATAGTAGTTAGGGAAATAGATGCACTTGGTGGAGAAATGGCTAAAAATATAGATAAAAGTTTTTTACAAATAAAAATGTTAAATACAAAAAAAGGCCCCGCAGTACAAGCATTACGAGCTCAAGCAGATAAAATTACTTATCCACAAGAAATGTATAAGACCCTAAAAAAACAAAATAATTTAGAAATAATAGAATCATTAGTAGAAGATTTAATAATTGAAGATAATAAAATAACAGGAGTGAGATTAGAAAATAAAGAAGAAATAGCAGCTCAGGCTGTAATTTTAACAACAGGAACTTATTTAAAGGCAGATGTTCTTGTAGGAGATCAAAGAACTAGAAGTGGTCCACATAATGAAAAGCCTTCAATGTTTTTAAGTGATAATTTAAAAAAGTTAGGATTTAATATCAAAAGATTAAAAACTGGTACACCACAAAGAATAGATAAAAATAGTATAGATTATAGTAAATTACAAATAGAACCAGGAGGAGAAAAAACATATACTTTTTCATATGATAATACTCCAAACTATAATATTGAAGATCAAAAAGATTGCTATTTAGTTTATACTAATGATAAAACTCATAAAATAATAAAAGAACATTTAAATGAATCAAGTATGTATGGTGGATATGTTGAGGGAGTAGGTCCAAGATATTGTCCTTCAATAGAAGATAAAATAGTTAGATTTAGTGATAAAGAAAGACACCAATTGTTTTTAGAACCAGAAAGTTTATACTATGATGATATGTATTTACAAGGTTTTTCTACAAGTATGCCACATTATGTACAAGAACAAATGGTTCATAGTTTAAAAGGTTTAGAACATGCTAAAATAACTAAATATGCATATGCAATAGAGTATGACGCAATTGACTCTAAACAATTAAAGCCAAGTCTCGAAACGAAAATAATAGAAAACTTATATACTGCTGGACAAATTAATGGAACTAGTGGTTATGAAGAAGCCGCAGGTCAAGGCTTGATTGCAGGAATAAATGCGTCACTTAAATTAGAAGGAAAAGAACCACTAATATTAAAAAGAAATGAATCATATATAGGCGTATTAATAGATGATTTAGTAACAAAAGGAGTAATAGATCCTTATAGATTACTAACTTCACGTGCAGAATATAGATTATTACTTAGAAATGATAATGCTGATATTAGATTAAAAGAATATGGTTATCAAGTTGGATTAATATCCGAAGAAAGATATAATAAATTTAAAAATAAATTACAAAATATAGATAAATTAATAGAATATTTACAAATAAATAAGATAACACCAACTGAAGAAACAAATAATTATTTAAAAAAAGTTAATAGTGCAATCTTAAAAGATGGAATAACTTTATATGATTTATTAAAAAGACCAGAAATAAATATGGATATCATTGAACATTTTATAGAAATACCATATAAAGAAGATATAAAAGAAGAAGTAGAAATAATTGCTAAATATAAAGGATACATTGATAAAGCAGTAAAAGACGCTGAAAAAATGTTATCTTTAGAAAATATTAAAATACCAACTGATATTGACTACTATTCTATAAAAAATATAGCTAGTGAAGCAAAACAAAAATTAAGTGAAATAAGACCTATTACCTTAGGACAAGCTTCAAGAATAAGTGGAGTAAATCCTGCAGACATTGCTATCTTATCAGTATACTTAAAAAGGTGATTTAATGAATAAAGAAATATTTATAGAAGAATTAAAAAAATTAGGTATAATTCCAACGGAAGATCAATTAAATAAATTAGAAAAATTGTATAATATAATGATTGATTATAACAAAAATGTTAATTTAACAAGAATAACTGAAAAAGAAGAAGTCTATTTAAAACACTATTATGATAGTCTAACTTTAATAAAAGGCATAGATTTAAATAATATAAATACTATGTGTGATATTGGAACCGGAGCAGGATTTCCTGGTTTAATTATTAAAATATTTTATCCCAATATTAAAATAATTTTAGTAGATTCATTAAATAAAAGAATAATATATCTTAATAAAGTAATTAAAGAATTAGAATTAAATGATATTAAAGCTATTCATATCAGAGCAGAAGATTTATCAAAAAAAGAAGATGACAAATTTGAATTAGTAGTATCTCGTGCAGTTGCTAGAATTGATAAATTAATAAAATTTTGTATGCCCATAGTAAAGAAAAATGGAACCTTTATAGCAATGAAAGCAATATTTATTGAAGAAGAAAAATTGATAGATAAAAAATATAATAATTATAAAATAATAAAATTCAATCTACCAATTGAAAATAGTGAAAGAACACTGGTAATATTTAATAAATAAAAATAGTCAAAATAATATTGACTTTTTTTATTTATATAAAAAAATATTGTCATATTTAAAAAAATAAGTTATAATCCTGACTTTGACAGTTGTAAGATAAAAAAAACTCTCTATGCCTTATTTTATAAGGGTTTAGAGAGTTTTAATTCGCTCAAAAAAATGCGTACCATGGACTATCTATTTATACTATCAAAAATTTTTTTAAAATCTTTATAAGTGTTTATTTCAT
>JBJEXX010000039.1:0-21954 GCA_051886215.1 Bacilli bacterium
TGTTTTCTCTTTTTTTATGTTTTAATAATTATTCCCACATCTAGTTTACTACATCCTAAATTATACTAAAATTGACATTTTAGTCAATTTTTGATATAATATAGTCACTTGTTAGAAAAGGGGGTATTAATATGACAGATTTAGAATTTGCTATAGTACATTTAGAAGATGATTTATTAAATAATAAAATCGCAAGTAATTGTGTTAAAGCTCAATATAAAGAATTAAGAAGTATTGAAAGAAAGAGATATTATTATACTCAGATAATGGAGAATCTTCCTATGTCAGATTATTATAGAACTCATTCTAGAGAAGACGCTATTAAAGATTTAAATCATTTAAAGGAAACTTTAAAATCTATTAAAAAAGATAATAAAAGTATTAAAAAAGAAATTAAAAGTTTAAGAAAACACTTATAATAGTGTTTTTATTTTGTTATAATTAATATAGGTGATAATATGAATGATACCATATTAGATTATATAGATTATATTACTTTTGAAAAAGGTTTATCAAATAATACTAAAGTTTCATATTTTAATGATTTAAAGGAATATGAGAAGTTTTTAAATAAAAAAGGTATAAATACCTGTAAAAGTATAAAAAAGACTGATATAAGAGCTTATTTAGCTAAATTAGACCAAGATAAATGTAAAAGTTCTACTATTGCTAGGAAACTAACTACTATTAAAAACTTTCATAAATACCTTTTAAAAGAACATATAGTAGATATAGATGAAGCAGAAACTATAGAAAGACCTAAGTTAGTAAAATATTTACCTAATACACTATCAGTTGAAGAAGTAGATATTTTACTTGATATTAAACTAGATACCATATTTGACTATCGCAATAAAGCTATGTTAGAATTACTATATGGAACTGGAATAAGAGTTAGTGAATTAGTTAATTTAACTATCCATTCCATAGATTTAGAAAACTGTATAATTAGGTTGATTGGAAAAGGTTCTAAGGAGAGAATTATTCCTCTTGGTGATTATACTATATACTATTTAAAAGAGTACTTAAAAGTAAGAAATGATTTTTTTAAAAATAATAAAAATGATTACTTATTTTTAAATAATCATGGTAAAGGTATTACTAGACAAGGTTTTTTTAAAATATTAAAGAAATTATTACAAGAGAAGAATTTAAATCCAAATATTTCACCACATACTCTAAGACACTCATTTGCGACTCATTTATTAAGTGGTGGGGCTGATCTTAGAAGTATACAAGTTCTTCTTGGACATAGTGATATTTCTACTACTAAAATATATACTCATATATCTAACGAAAAAGTACAAAAAGAATATCACGAGTTTCATCCTCGTGATCATAAATAGAGGTGTTTTATGAAATATAAAAGAATATTCTTATTAGTATTAGATTCCTTAGGGGTAGGAGAAGCATCTGATGCTGCTAATTATAATGATAGTGGTGCTAATACATTAGGACATATTAAGGAAAAATATAATTTATTTATTCCTAATTTAACTAAATTAGGTTTCTTAGATACTATAAATATGTCAGAAAATAAAGAAGTTGATGCTTATTATACTATTGCTAAACCCAACAATAAAGGAAAAGATACTTTAAATGGTCATTATGAAATGATGGGAATAAAAAATAATATAGAATTTAATACTTTTTATGAAAATGGTTTTCCTACTGATTTATTAAAAGTAATAGAGCAGGGTACTAGAATGAAAGTAATAGGCAATAGGGCAGTTGATAGTGATCAAATAATTAATGAATTAGGTGATGAGCAATTAAAAGAAAAAGCATTAATAGTATACACTTCATTTGATTCTACACTTCAAGTTGCGGCAAATGAAAAATTAATGTCAGTATCAACTTTGTATAAAATTTGCGAAGCCATAAAAAAAGTGACTACTGCCAAGAAAGAATGGAATGTAGCACGTGTTATTGCTAGACCATTCACAGGTAATAATGGTAAATATAAAAAAACTAATGAAAGAAAAGACTTTTGTGTATCTCCTCCATCTAAAAGTGTATTAGATAATTTAAAAGACAATAATATAGATGTTATTGCTATAGGTAAGGTTAATGATATATTTGATGGTCAAGGTATTACTAAAAGCATCAAAGCTTCATCCAATAGTGTTACTATAAACAAATTAAATGATATAATGGATAAGAATTTTACAGGATTATGCTTTGCTAATTTAGCAGATTCTGACTATCAAGGTCATATGAGAAATGTTGAAGAATACGCTAAAATAATAGAAGCTATTGATGTAGAAATACCAATGATTTTAAATAAGTTAAATACAGATGACTTATTAATAATAACTGCAGATCATGGTAACGATCCTACTTTTGATGGTTTTAATCATACCAGAGAGAATGTTCCGGTAATTCTATTTAGTAGAAATTTTAAGGAACCACAAAGACTTGATGCATTAGAAACTTTAGCGGATATAGGTGCTACTATTGCGGATAACTTTGAAGTTGATTCTCCTAATGGAACAAGTATTTTAGATAAATTAATTTAAAAAAGAAACTAATTAAATTTTAGTTTCCTTTTTTAAACAGAGTAGGGGTTATTCCTCTTCTTCATCGTCATCTTCTTCATCATCATGTTCTTCTACAGCTTCATAATATTCCTTGCCTGCTTCATAGTCTTCTTCTAATTCATTATCACAATCATCACATTTCTCAAAACTGTCACAAATTGTTTCTTGTTTATCAGCTTTATCATTATCACAGCTACAAGTAATTTGAATTTTCTCTAATTCGCAATATTCATTATCACAATCATTATGGATACAACTTTCAACATTACATTTAATATTTTTATTATCTTTTTTCTTTTTCATAAATATTTCCTCCCAATAATAGAGTGGACTATTTTATAAAATAATATACATAAAATTTAATATAAATAAATGAAGTGTATATTATTAATTATAAATGTATAATAGAGTAATTAATGTCTATATATTAATAGTAAGATAAATAATTTATCAAAATAAACAAGTTAACATAATATCAATTATAGGAAGTTAACTATTTCTATTAATTAGACCATTAGTTATCCATTTAAGTATAATTTTTAATATTGATTTATTTCTCTATAATCTCTTACACTTAAATTATTATTATTTATTAATAAAATAAAAAATAATTAAATATATATAATAATATTTAGATGTATTTTTTATGACTCTAAAAATTAATATAATATATAGTTAATAAATAATATTATATATAAGTTAAATTAAATATAATTAATAATATCATACGCTACTCTTCACTCGTTTATAATAAGTAGGGGAAGTTGTAGGGGAAGTGTATTGAAAAAAAGAAAAGAGGTAATTAAATAAAAAATTAGTGATTTCTAATATAATACACAATATCAATATTTTATATATATTTTAGGTATTATATATATCATTATTTATTATTATTTATTATTATTTATTATTATATTATTATATTAAATACAATTATATATGCTTAATTAAGAGATATATCTAATTATATATTTTTTAAAATTGCTCCCCTACTATATTGTTTAAATAAATAAAAAAAAGTGATTTTTAAATCACTTATACTTTTCTAGATTGAATTTCTGCAATTTTTTCTAAAACTTCTTTAGCATTACCCTCATTTATTTCTGTATAACCCAATTCACGTAATGCTTGTACTTTTGCAGTATTTAATTCTTGTGTACGGCTTAATTTTTCTTCTTTTCTAAGTTCTATGTCCCTAACAAATCTTTTATGTGATTCGGCAACTTTTGTTTTTGAAGCATTACCTGTAGAATATAAAGAAAATGCTGTATATATAATACCCTCAAAGATAAATTGTTGATCTTCATTAAACTTAAATTCTAAAGGATCTGTAAATCCCATAGTTTTAGACATATAGGCAAGCAAATATTTTAATTCTTTGTTATTATCCATTGATTGTAAGAAATGATATAAATAAACATAAGTATTATAAGTATCTTTGCTTTTGTCATCCATCATCTTTTCTTTTAATAAATATATAATATCAGATAGTATTTCTTGTTCTTTTTTACTAAATCCCTTTAAATCAGAAAGTAATTCTCTACTAGAAGTTTCTTTTACACCCTCATTTAATTTTTTTTCAACTGCAATAATATAGTCACCATCTATTTTTAAATTATCTAAATCAGCTTCACTATTTACTCCTAAAAGAGTTGATAATCTAATTGCTTTTTCACGAGGCCAATCATTAAGACTATTAGTATTTAGATAATTATAAAGCATTTGTCTAGATACTCCTAAATATTTTGCTAATCTTACTTTAGATATACCCAATTCATTCAATACATAATTTAGTTGTTTCATATTTCCTACCCTCCTATATCATTTTAGCAAAAAAAAAGAATTTATACAATAAATTTGCATAAATTTGTAAAATTTTGTCTAATACTAATTTATAAGATTAAAAATATTAATTAGTATAGGTGAAAGATAAGTCTCTAGTAAAGAACAAATTATAAAACTAATAAAACATATTAATAATATTTTAAAATACTTTTTCATTAAAGATTTGAAGTTTATTTCTTGATGTAAAAACAGATACTTAAATAATTTAATAGAAAACATAACTGCATAGAAAGTAATTAAAATACTAATTATTATAGATATTATATGATGTGGAAAAATATATAAAAAAGCTCCAATTATACCTTTTAATTTATATATTCTAATAATACTACCTATTGAAAATCCTAAAATAAATCCTTTCATAAATAATAAAAACAATACTATAGGTAGTCCTATAACACTCATACCTAAAAACCAAACAGATGATAAATAGAGAATATTAGATAAAACGCTTGATTTTAAACCATCTTTATAGTCAATACTCCCCTTCTCTATGCTAGAAAAAAAATTAGTGACAGTATTATCTACTACTAATTTATCTGATTTTGAAATAACTTGTGAGAATACAATTCCAAATATTAAACCAACAATTACTATGACTAATAAAAATATATATTTTTTCTTTTGAGAATTTATATTATTATGTTTTTTGCTACTCATATTATCACCACTTAAATATATTAACTATAGTTGAAAAATATTCTTAAATTTAATATAATTGATATTGAGGTGTATTATGAATAGAACAGTAATAAAGATAGGCGCTATATTTTTATTATTAATTATGGTTGCGTCTATAGTAATGAGTTTATTTTATATGTAGGCAAGATATCTTGCTTTTTTATTTGCCTTTTGTTATAATATGACTTAACTTTAAAAAAATAAGACAAAAAAATATATTATCTTAAAAAATAGAGGAATTGAAAAATAATGAAAAGAGATTTAATGATAAGAAAAAATAATTTAAATATATATAAAGCTGTCGATTTCGATGAGTTTATATATATTTGTGATGAAATTCAGAATATATATAATAATTTTACTAATACTTTTGATGAATTAGCAAAAAAAGAATTTGAAGGATATGCTTATACATGTAATAATAGTAATGGAGAAATTGAAATAGAATTAGAACATGGTTTTATATATGGTTCTCGTATATCTTTATTTATTTTAAATAATCCAGAATTAAATCGCTATTATCCATTTTACAAACAAATTTTAAAAATCTTTAGATACTATTACAATGTAACAATGAATATTTATGATTTAAAAAACAATCTTGATATTGAAGTTATATTAAAAACGACTAATCATGAGAATGATACTCGTTTGTTTATGAAATGTGATTCGTTGAATTTTTTGAAAGATAATAAAGAACTAAAACCAGATAAAATATATGTTAGTACAACTTTTAATGATTATAAAATATATAAAAATTTATTAAAAATTGTAAAAGAGCATCAACAAATGCTTGATGAAAAAGATTTAAAAAACTTCTTTGTTGATAATAAAGTAAATCCTTTATATAAAAATCAAACATTAGAAAAATATAATTTATCAAATATCAATTTTGATAATAAAAATATATCCGGTATAGATATAAGTAAAAATCCGGAAGTACATATTAATTTTGATAAGATAGTAAAAGATTTAACAAATAGTAATATTAGGGGTTATAATCTAAATAAATATACTTTTAGAAACTATAATTTAACTAATACTGATTTAAGAAATACAGGAGCTACTATTGATATATTAAGTTGTAATATAAATACAGAAAGTAAAATGAGCTCGGGTACCCTATTTGATGAAAATAATAAATTTATTATTGGAAATCAAAAAATCCCAGGTAATGAAATAGAAAAATATGGAATTAAAATTAAAAAATAAAATAAAGGAATTATAATAATGGAAAGAGATTTAATGATAAGAAAAAATAATTTAAATATATATAAAGCTGTTGATTTTGATGAGTTTATATATGTTATAACACAGATTCCTAATATATATAATACTTTTACTGAAACTTTTAGAGAAAAAGTAGAAAGGGAATTTAAAAATTATAGGTATATCAATTTTAATGATAACGGTATACAAGTTTCAATTTACAATGGTGAAAAATTGAGTCAATCTGTAATTTCACTATTTATTCAAAATGATTGTTTCTTAGATACCTATTATCAGTATTTTAGGGAAATATTAAAATCCATTAGGACATCACACTTAGGTATTTATGATAAAAATAGAAATGTTTTTAGTCAAATTGATTTTGTATTTGATGGAATTCTTCATCAATCTCTAAGAGTAAAAAAAGATTTAATAGATTATTTTTCAAAATATCCAGAATACAAACCAGATAAAATATACATCAGTAAATACTCAAATGATTATAAAACATATAAAAAATTATTAAAAATTGTTAAAGAACACCAATTGATAATTAATGGAAAAAATATAAAAAACTTGTTCATTAATAGCAAAATAAATCCTTTATATAAAAATCAAACATTAGAACAATATGATTTATCAAATTTAGATTTTGATAATAAAAATATATCCGGTATAGATATAAGCAAAAACCCAGAAATAAGAATTAATTTTGATAAGATAGTAAAAGACTTAACAGATAGTAATATTAGTGGTTATAATTTAAATAAGTATACTTTTAGAAACTATAATTTAACTAATACTGATTTAAGAAATACAGGAGCCACTATAGATATAGCGAGTTGTATAATTAATAAAAGTGGTAAAATGGGTTCAGGTACTTTATTTGATGAGGATAATAAATTTATTTTTTATGATAAAGTTCTTTCAGAAGAGCAAATAAAAGATTTAAATATTAAAATATATAAGAAAACTAAGTAATTAGTTTTTTTATTATTTTTAAAATATATTTACTAAAATAAAATACCCCTACTACATTTATAATATTTAATAACAAATTGTAATTAGCTAATACCAATACTGTATTATTAGATATATTTAAAAGAAATTTTTCAATATCAAATATATTCATAATTATAAGTAACATTATGGTACCTAAAATATTAAATATTATATTAATATAGGAACATCTTTTAGCATCTTTTTCCATGCCTATACTCACTATAATAGCTGTTATAGCGGTTCCTATATTAGAACCTAATATCATGTAAAAACAAGTATTTAAATCAATTAAATTATTGTATAGAAGTGATTGTAATATAGTAGTAAATACAGATGATGATTGAATAATACCTGTTATTAAAAATGATATAAAAATATTAAAATATTTATTATTATATTTTAATAAAATATCTAATATAAAACTATTTTCTAAAAAACTTGTAGAATTCTTCATTAAATACATACTTAAAAATATAATAGTCATTGCTAAAAATAATTTATAGTATTTGTTTTTTAATAATAAAAATATAATTCCTAAAATACTACATATAATAACGAAATATATAGATGGTAAAGTAAATAAATAAGCAGTTGCGCAGGTACCAATATTACTTCCCATAATAAAATATATACTATTATCTAAATCTAATATTTTATTATGAATTAGAGTAATAACTAAACAAATACATAAGGATGATGATTGTAATATAATTGTAATAATAATTCCAAGTAATAAAAATAAGTATTTATTTTTAGATATTTTTTTTATTAATTTTATAAAACCACTTTCTGTATATTCATACATATTTTTATTAAATAACTTTATACCTAAAAAAAATAGTAAAATACCTCCTATAAAAGTAAAAAAAGACATATAATCACCATTTAATTATATGTCTTTTATTTGACTTTTACTTTGTTTTTTATTATAATATAAGACAATTTTATAATCTGTTATCAATTCAATTGAAAGGAAAGATAAAATGTTTGAAGAACAAAAAAGAAAAAGAGAATATAAAAAAAGATTAAAAAAATATGAGGATGGAATTTCTTTAGAAGAGTTAACAAAAACATTAGAAAGTGCAGAAAAAATAATTAATATTTTATTAGAAAAAAGTATTAATGATTTTCTTCTTTTTTACAATAGTATGTTTCCAGAAGAACCACATATATTAAAATATTCTGGAAAATATATTTGGAGTTATTCAAAAATTATATCTCCTGCAATATATTGTACAAATTCCGACATACCATATTCTATTTATGGATCTTTTGAAAACGATAATTTATGCGATAGCATACAAAGATTTTTAGGATTCTTTATAAATAAAGAAAAATACTATTATTATAAAAGCCTTGGATTAGAAACAGATAATTTTGATTCTTTAATTCATTTATTTAATAATGTCCAAAAAATAAATGCAATCATATATAAAAACAAAGAAAGCAAAATTAAAAAAAGTTATTATTACATAAATGATGATGTATTTTCTTACGATATAGAATTTGAGTTTATAAAAGATAAAAATTATACTTTAAATAAAGGAATTAGAATTAAAGACGAATATAGTTTTTTAAAATTAGAAGAAATAAAGAAAGAAAAAGTACAACTAAGTATACAACAAGCTGAAGATAATAACTACCTTACCTATTATTTTGAACTATTAGAAGATATAAATGAATATAGTTATTTACTAAATAATGAAGACCTATCTTTTGTTACAGAAAATATGAATAGTAAAATTCTTCTAAGTAATACAGCATTGTTTGATAAATATGGAAAAATAAAAGAAATTTTTCTACATAATAATTTGTTAGAATATTATGATTTAAGCAATATCAATTTTGATAATCAAAATATATCTGGACTTGATATAAGTCATAATCCAGAAGTACATATTAATTTTGATAAGATAGTAAAGGATTTAACAGATAGTAGTATTAATGGTTATAATTTAAATAAGTATACTTTTAGAAGCTTTAATTTAACCAATACTGACTTAAGAAATACATGCGCTACTATTGATCTTGCAACTTGTATGATAACTCTCGAAGGAAAAATGAGTTCCGGTACCATATTTGATGAAGACAATAAATTTATCTTTGGTGATAAAAAATTAACATTAGAGCAAGTAAAAGATTTAGGAATAAAAATAAAAAAGTTAGAACGAAACTAACTTTTTTATTTATCTCTAATTGTTGATTTAAAGATATTATTAACTTTTTCAATAATATTATTAAACTCTGTCATTACTTCTTCTTCTGTTAATGTTTTATTTGGATCCATAAAAGTTAATTTATAAGCCAAAGACTTTTTACCAACTTCAATATTTTCTCCTTCATATAAATCAAATAATTCAATATTTGAAAGAATTCTACTACTACTCTTCTTAATTGCAGAATATACATCTTTTTGAGGTGTGTTTTTATCTACTATAAACGCCACATCTTTTACACTAGAAGGATATTTAGGAATATCTTTAAATTTCATTTTTCCTGTTTTAAATGATAATAATTTATCTAAATTAATTTCACAAACATATACATCTTCTTTTAAAACTTTAGGATGAACTTTACCCATCATACCAATATCTTTACCATTTATATTTATCATTGCGCTTACACCTGGATGCATTTCTTTAGGTATTTTATCTGATTTTATAAAACTATATCTATTTTCATATCCTAAGTAATCTAATAATTCTTCTACAATTCCTTTTAATATATAAAAGTCTACTTTAGTTTTATTTATATCTAAATAAAAATCACCACTTATTAAAATAGCTAATTTTAATTCTTCTTTATAAATATCATCTTCTTTAAAGAAAACTTTTCCCATTTCAAATATTGATATATTACTATTATTACGTGCTTTATTATATAAATATATATCTTTAAGAGAAGATACTAAACTATATCTTAAAGTATTTCTATCTTCGCTCATAGGATCATTTAAACTAATAGGAGTAAATTCATCACTTGTAAATTCATTTACTTTTTCCTTAGAAATTAAAGTATAACTCATTGTTTCATTTAAACCAAGACTAGCCATTAAATGTTTTATTTCTCTTTTAGTTTTATTATATTTACCAGAAATAACATTTAATACAGGAAGTTTTCCTTTAATATTATCCATTCCATATAATCTACCTACTTCTTCGATTAAGTCTTCTTCTATAAAAATATCTCTTCTTCTTGTAGGTACTTCTACTTTAATATTATTTTCTTCTTTAGTAACTTTAAAGTCTAATCTTTTTAATATATTTATTATTTTATCTTCTTCAATACAAATACCTAACACTTTATTTACTTTTTCTGGTGAAATATTAATAAGTTTATTTTCTTTATCAATATTATCATATTTAACTATGCCACCTACTATTTTAGCATCAGCGTATTTTTCTAATAAATGACAACTTCTCTCTATTGCCATATATGTTCTTTTAGGATCAAGTCCTTTTTCAAATCTATTACTTGCTTCGCTTCTTAATATTTTTTTAGAAGTTTTTCTAATTTTAATATTATCAAATATAGCAGATTCTATAATTATGTTTTTAGTATCATTTTCAACTTCAGTTGATAATCCTCCCATAACTCCAGCAAGACCTACTGCTTTATCTTTGTCCGCAATAACAATGTCTTCTTCGGTTAAAGTTCTTTCTATATTGTCTAAAGTAATTAATTTTTCACCATTAGTAGCGTTTCTTACGATTAAAACATCACCTAAACTATCAGCATCATAAAAATGTAGAGGTTGCCCAGTTTCTAACATTACATAATTGGAAATATCTACAACATTATTAATAGGTCTTATTCCGCTCGCAATTAATCTATTTTTAATAAAATCTGGGCTTTCTTTGATAGTTACGTTTAAAGCTTTTTTTGCTAAAAACAAAGGACAATCTATAGTTTTAATATCAATTTTAAATATATCATTTATATCATCACTATTTTCTTTATATGTTAAATCAATATCTTTTACTTTTTTATCATATATAGCACCAAGTTCGTAAGCCATACCTAATATGCTAAGTAAATCTCCTCTATTAGATGTCAGTTCAAAATCTATTACTTCATCATCTAAACCTAATGCTTTTATAGGATCGCTTCCTACCTCTGTATCAAGTGGAAGTTCATGAATTCCATTTTTATCTTTATCTGATAAAAACTTATTATCTAAACCTAGTTCAGCTTTAGAACAAAGCATTCCATTTGATATTTGTCCTCTTATCATTCCCTTTTTTATTGTTCCACCTGGTAAAACAGCACCATCTTTGGCAACTATTACTTTTAAACCTTTTCTAACATTAGGAGCTCCACATACAATATCAAGAATCTCATCACCAATATTTACCTTACATACATGCAGATGGTCACTATCTGGATGCATCTCACAAGAAATAACTTCACCGACTATTAAATTGGTACAATTGATTAATGGAGCAGCTTCATCATATTCATTACCAACATTAGTCATATCATTAGCAATATCTGTAATAGTTAAAGAATCATCTAAATCTATATAATCACTAACAAAATTTCTACTTAATTTCATTAATCCTCATCCTTTCTATTAAATAGTTCAACGAATCTAATATCATTACCATATATTGTTCTAATATCCGGTATGCCATATTTAAACATTGCAAAACGATCTAAACCAGTTCCAAAAGCAAAACCTTGATATTTTTTAGAATCATAGCCACTCATTTCTAAAACATTAGGATGTACCATACCAGCTCCTAATACTTCAATCCAACCGGTTTGTTTACATAAATTACAACCTTTTCCATTACATTTAAAACAACTTACATCTACTTCTACACTTGGTTCAGTAAATGGGAAATAACTAGGTCTAAATCTAACTTCTGTTTTTTCTCCTAATATTTTTTTACAAAATAATTCAAGTGTTCCTTTTAAATCAGCCATGGATACATTTTCATCGATTACTAAACCCTCTATTTGCATAAATTGATGTGAATGAGTTGCATCTTCATCTCTTCTATAAACTTTACCGGGACAAACAATTCTGATTGGTCCTTTTTCTTTGTTTTCTTCCATAGCTCTAACTTGGGCGGTAGATGTTTGACTTCTAAGTAAAAAGTTTTCATATTCATCTTTTAAATAGAAAGTATCTTGAGCATCTCTTGCTGGATGTCCTTTTGGTAAATTTAATTTTTGAAAACAGTTTTCATCACTTTCAACTTCTGGTCCTTCATAGACAGTATATCCCATAGAAACAAATAAATCTTCAAATTGTTCTGTTATTCTAGTCATAGGATGTAGACTACCCTTTTTTACTTTTTTACTAGGTAAAGTTATATCTATGGTTTCTTTTTCTAATTTTTCATTTAATTCTTTTTCTTTTAATTCATTTATCTTTTGTTCTATTTTATTAGTAACTTCTTGTCTAACATCATTTAAAGCCTTACCAACAACTTTTTTTTCTTCAATAGATAAATCTTTAATATTTTTAGATAATTCCGTAACAACCCCTTGTTTTCCCATATATTTAGATTTAATTTCTAATATATCATTTTGCTTAGTAACTTTTTTTAATTCTTCATCAAGTGAATTAATTATCTCTTTAATCTTATTATCCATATTTTCCTCCATAAAATAAAAACACAGTATTCCAAAGGACGAAATACCGTGTTACCACCTTAATTTATAATATATAATATATTACCTCAAATAGTTAACGCCTATATACGCTTATAATTTTGTTATAAGAACCTATAGGATGAATTCATAAACTATATTTATTATCTTCCACCAACCGATAACTCTCTATAAAATAATCATTTATTACTACTTCCTAATCACAGTAATTAATATATTACTTAAATAGTATAACATATTTTTTAAAATTTTTAAAAATATTATTTCTTTTTTTCTAATAATTTTACATTAGCTTTAATATTTGTATTAGCAATACCAATATCCATATCTTTACATAGCTCTTCTAAAACTTTAAATCTTCTCAATTTAGCAAACGCTACATCTCTAACTGAATTTATATAAGACCTAGATTGATGCCTATTTTTCGCTAATTCTATAGCAGATTTTTCATTACCATTTAATCCATATAAATCCATAATAATATCAAATTGTACTTGAGTTAGGTATTTTTTGTTATCAATATCAGCTGTTTCAAAAAACGGCTTTTTAGTTAATTTTAATATTTCTAATACTTCTTCTTTTAAAATGGCTTCTTCAACTTTCTTTAAAGTAATATCTTCATCATAATTATAAGTAACGTTATTAACTATATTTCTATAACGTTCTTTACCATTATCTACATATCTTTCAACATCGTTAAAAGTGACATAATCTTCTTTATTAGATGATTTACTTTCCATATAAGAATTCATTTTTTTATAAATTACTGTTGTAGCAGAATTAATAAATAGGCACTTATTAGATAAATCATATTCGTCAATATATTCTAATAATCTAAGATTTCCTATACTAATTAGTTCTAATAATTCCTCCTCATCAGAAGTGTAATTACCTGCAATTTTAATAATTCTATTAAGGTTTCCTTGTATTAATTTATCTTTTGCGTCTTCGTTACCACATTTATAACTAAAAATTAACTCTTGTGCTTCTTTATAACTCAATATATGATATTGCTCTATATCTTTTATATATTGCGATAAACTTTCATTTTTATATTTTTTCATTTTATAATACTCTTATATCCTTTTGTTTTAATTTTACACTATCCATTTCTGTATTAGCTGCGATTGCTTCATTTATTGCTCTACAGTAATAATATTTATCTTTAGTAGATTGTAAAGCGGCGATAGTTTGTAAAACATATTGATATTCATTTGATAAAACTATCTCACCTTTTTCGTTTGCACTTTTGCTTTCATAAGTAACTTTACAAACATCTTTTTTTAATGGTCTACATTCATAATAAGTAGTAATTACACTATCTTCTGGTAAATTACAGTTTTCTTTTAATGTTTCTTTAAAATGATTTAATAAACTGTTTTCAATATCTTCTTTAATAACTTTTACTTGCTCATAATCTGGTGTAGTAGCATTTTCATCATGAATAAAATTTAAATAATTATGAATATATATATCATCGTATAAAGCTTTTCCATTATCTGTTAAATATACACTACTGTCTAAAGCTTCTATTGTTGTTTCAAATTCGCCTGGATCATTTATATAATCTTTAATAATATCATGATTGAAATAAGTACTACATTGTTTTTCCCTTACATCCGTAGTTGCACCATGAGCTAAACTGCCTATACCAGTTCCTATCATCACAGAACACACCACAACTAAAGCCATTATACTTTTAGTATTTCTTTTAAATACAGGTTTCTTTTCTCCTTTTTTTTCTAATATTATTTTATAATTTTCTTCATTTAAATTATTATTCATATAATCATCCCCCAAAACTGCATATATTATAACATAAAAATATAAAAATGTAAAGAAAACTCTTTACACTATCTTTGTATGAATTATTTCATAACATCCATTATATTTTTTATAAAAGCTAATTTTTCATTTACTTTTTTTAATTTATCTTCTGTAGTTAGTTTATATCTTTTTTTCATTTCTTGTTCTATATTATTTATATAGTTCGGATTCCTATTTAAATATTTATAAAGATGGGAATTTTCTCTTAAATATCTATATAAATTAGGATCATTTTTTATTTTTAATATTAAATCTACTTTCATTAATCCTCAAAATATTTATACATTGGTCTTGGTTCATAAGTACTAGTAGAATTTGTTGTTTGTTTTCCAATACCTAAATCTTGAATTAAACCAATGGCTTTTTGCATCCCACTTATACCTTTTTGAACAGAATCCAAATCTACATTTCTAACCATATTAAATAATTCTTTAATATTATCGGTTTTACTATATTTATTTGAAGAAACACTAGCAACTTTATTAAAATAATTATCCCAAACAGTATTGTTTTCACCATATAAATCATACATATCATAAAACTTTTGCCATGTCATACTATTATTATTTACATAGTTTACTAACTCTGGATGTTGTCTTACAAATACTTTAAAATTTTCCTTAGACATAAAAATCACCTATTAAATAATATGCTTTAATAGGCGATTTGTTTCTAATTATTCAAAAAATCATCAATAGTCATTAGTCTATCATCTATTTCTTTTAAAGAAATTTGCTTTTTCATTTCTTTGTTTTCTTTTGGTTCTTCTACCTTTGTTATATTTTCATCATTATCTATTACCTTTTCTAATGTTTTAACAACATAAACATCTATTAAATCAGCTTTTGATATAACCGAACCTGTAGAATATCTATCCATAATAGGAAGTTCTGTAAGTTTAATAGTATCCATATTAATATTTTTAAGTCCTAAGTGATTTTTATTATTAATAGCTAAAACTTTAATAGCTCTATATGGATTTGTTTTAACTTCTCTAAGTAATAATAATCCACGTCTAGCACGAGATGATTTATCAAATTCATTTAATCTTATTCTCTTACCAGTTTTTTTGTCAGTAATAACTGAAATATATTCTACTTCATTACTATTAAAATTATTTACTGATACTACATAATCATCTTTTAAATTAATAGCTTTAACACCACTTGTCTTTAAACCAACAATAGGTACTTCTTCTATATCATACCATAAACCATATCCATTATGAGTGCCAATAAATACATCATTATCTTTACCCAGTGTTGCAGAAATTAATTCATCATCATCTTTTAGTTTTATACAAGTAATTGGTTTAGAATATCTCATTGCTTTAAAATCTTCTAATAAAGTTCTTTTAATCATTCCATTTTTAGTACCAAGTAATATAGTTTCCTTATCAGTAAAATCCGCAATTGGCACTACAGATATTATTTCTTCTAAATCTGCAAGAGGTACAATATTACTAATATGTTTACCTAGATCTTTATATTTTACATCTGGCAGTTCATGTACAGGAACATATAAATAATTTCCTTTATTAGTAAACAATAGTATTGTATCCATCGTATTCATTTCGTACATACCTAATATATAATCGGTATCTTTTAAAGTTAAATCTTTATCTGAAGAATTAAAACTTCTTAAACTGCAACGTTTAACATAACCATCTTTAGTAACTATTACAATTACTTCTTCTTTAGGAATCATAACAGTAGTATCTATTTTAAGTTCTGTAATTTCTTCTTTTATTTCTGTTTTACGATCAACTCCATATTCTTTTTTTACTCTTCTTAGTTCTTCTTTCATAACATTTTTTAACGTTTCTTCATTAGATAAAATAGCTTCTAATCCTCTAACAATTTTTTCTAGATTTGCCATTTCTTCTTCTAACGCAACTACATCGGTATTAGTTAATCTATAAAGTTGTAAAACAACTATAGCTTCGGCTTGTTTTTCAGTAAAATTAAACTCTTTAACTAAATTAACTTTAGCATCAGCTTTGTTTTTACTAGCTCTAATTACTCTTATTACCTCATCTAATATAGATAAACATTTAATTAAACCTTCAACTATATGAAGTCTTTCTTTAGCATGAGCTAAATCAAATTCTGTTCTTTTAATAATTACTTCTTTTTGATGAGCAATATAATAATCTAAAATTTGTAATAATCCTAATTGTTTTGGTCTACGATTAGCAATTGCTACCATATTAAAACTATAAGAAATTTGTAAATCAGTATTTTTAAGTAAATAATTTAGTATTAATTCTTTATTAGCTTCTTTTTTTAAATCTATGGCAATTCTTAAACCATCTTTATCAGATTCATCTCTTACTTCTTGTATTCCTTCTATTTTTTTGTCTATTCTTATTTCATCTATTTTACGTACTAGATTAGCTTTATTTACTTCATAAGGTATTTCATCAACTATCAAAGATGTTTTTCCTTTAATAGTTTCAAATCTTGTTTTAGATTTTATAATTATTTTCCCTTTACCAGTTTCATAAGCGTTTTTAATACCTTCAAGACCTTCTACTATTCCTCCTGTTGGAAAATCTGGACCTTTTACAATATCCATAATAGTTTCTAATCTACAGTTAGGAGAAGAAATTCTATGTATAGTAGCATCACATATTTCACTTAAATTATGAGGAGGTATATTAGTAGCATATCCTGCGGATATTCCCATAGTACCATTAACTAATAAATTTGGATATTTAGCAGGTAGAACAGTTGGTTCTAAGATAGTATCATCAAAATTAGGTGCCATTTTAACTGTAGCTTTATCAATATCTTTTAAAAGTTCGTTAGTAATTTTAGAAAGACGTGCTTCAGTATAACGATAAGCAGCAGGTGAATCTCCATCAATACTACCATTATTACCATGCATATCAATATATGGATGAGTCATTTTCCAATCTTGACTCATTCTAACCATAGCGTCATATATAGAACTATCACCATGAGGATGATAATTACCAATAACATCTCCTACAGTTTTAGCGCTTTTTCTATAGGGTTTATCATAAGTATTCTTTTCTTTATACATAGAATATAAAATTCTTCTTTGAACAGGTTTTAATCCATCTCTAACATCCGGAATAGCTCTATCTTGAATTATATATTTAGAATAAGATCCAAAACGTTCTCCCATAATATCTTCTAAAGTATAATCAAATATTTTTTCTATTAAGTTCTTCATACTTACCACCTATTATTAATTATAACAAAAAAAGTTAGTTTTTACTAACTTATTTTACAAGAATTTACATATTTACTTATTTTCTTTTAACTTAATTTTTAAATTTTTACTATTTTCAAAATTATTTAATTGATCTTCTATAATTAATCTAGTTAAACATGCAGAGTCATAAAAAGTTACTTTATCATCTAAAAATTCATATTTCTTTTTCATATTATTCCACATAGGTGTATGTCTAATTACGTAATCAGTATTTAAAAAACTAATATCTGCATCTTCTATATTTATTTTACCTCTATCCTCTAACATTCTAGCAAAGAAATAGTATAATTTATCTTTATCATACTTTCCTTTATATAATTTATATATATCATAAAAATCCTTTACTCTTGTATTCAATACACCGGGATTATTACTTTCTAAAACTATACAAAGTTTTTCCGCTAAATGTTCTTCATATGAAGGAGTATATATTTTAAATGGTTCATCATATTGAAATATTGGTCTTACAAGTTTTAAATCTTTTTCATATATTGTATTAGATAATTCTTGAAAATCTATTGATATAGGGTGTTTTATTTTACCAAAGTTAGCAGTTAGAGATAGTTTATATATGCCTGTTTTTGTTCTTTTTGGTAAATCAGTTAATTCATATACTATATTATCACTATTACTATTATACATAGCTTGATATAAAACAAGTAAAGGATCATTATGATAAACAGTTGATACAATATCGATATCTGTTACAGGTCTAATCATTTTATCTAAATGACATAATTCAGAAAAACTCCCTTTCACATATAACTTATCATAACTCATTTTACTTATTCTTTCTAAAAGTAATCTTGAAAAATAAGTGTTGTATGTATTAGCAATAGAAATACCTAGTCTATTAGATTCTTTCTTTAAAAATGATTTTAATTGTTCGTCATTAGAGAACATAAATATCTCTCCTTTTGTGCTTTATTTTAACACTCTCTACTATATTTGTCTACAAAAAAAGAATACCATTATAATTGATATTCATCTTCTAAAGAAAATTCTACATTTTCATTAATCCATTCTTTTCTAGGTTCAACTTTATCTCCCATTAAAACGCTAACTCGTTTTTCTGCTAGTAATGCATCATCTATTTTTACTCTTATTAAAGTCCTTGATACTGGATTCATAGTTGTTTCACATAATTGATCAGCATTCATTTCTCCAAGTCCTTTATATCTTTGAATTTCGCACTTTTTACCAGCACTTTTTTCTTTCATTTCTTCTATTGAGTAAGCATATTCAACATTTTTACCAGTTTGAATTTTAAAAAGTGGTGGAAGAGCAACATAAAGTCTCCCATCTTCAATTAAAGGCCTCATGTAGCGATAAAAGAAAGTTAAGAGTAAGCATTGAATATGACCACCATCTTCATCAGCATCGCTCATTATTATTACTTTAGAATACTCACAATCATTTATATCAAAATTAGAACCATATCCCGCTCCAATAGTATAGATCATGGTATTTATTTCTTCATTTTTAAAAATATCTGCTTCTTTCGTTTTTTCTGTATTTAATACTTTTCCACGTAAAGGAAGTATTGCTTGGTATTTTCTATCTCTACCCTGTTTAGCAGAACCTCCTGCAGAATCTCCTTCTACTAAGAAAAGTTCTTTTTTTGTTTTATCTTTACTTTGAGCTGGGGTAAGTTTCCCAGATAAAGCTCTCTCTTTAGTATTTTTGCTTTTCCCTTTTCTAGCTTCTTCTCTAGCTTTTCTAGCTGCATCTCTAGCAACTTTACTTTTTAAAGATTTATTTATAAGTTCAGTAGCGATTTTATTATTTTCTTCTAAATAAAATTGTAATTTTTCTTGAACAATAGAATCAACAATAGTTCTAGCAACAGGTGTCCCTAGTTTAGATTTTGTTTGTCCTTCAAATTGTAATAATGCTTCTGGTATTTTAAGAGAAATAATCGCAGTAAGTCCTTCTCTAACATCACTTCCCTCAAAAGCCTTGTCTTTTCCTTTAATAAATCCATTGTTTTTAGCGTAATCATTAAAAACACGAGTCAACGCTGTTTTGAAACCAACTTCATGAGTTCCTCCATCAGGAGTTTTAACATTATTTACAAAAGAAGTAATACTTTCATTATAGGTATCAGTATATTGTAACGCTACATCAACTTCAATTTTATCTTTTGAACCACTAAATACTACTGGTGAATGTAGTACTGTTTTATTTTCATTTAAGTATTCTACAAAAGCTTGTAAGCCATTCTCATAACAATATTTTGCTTCTTTTTCATCTTCTTCATCAATTACTTCAATAGTAAGACCTTTTAAAAGAAAAGCACTTTCTTGCATTCTTTCACATATAGTTGTAAAAGAAAATGTTGTAGTTGAAAATATTTCATCATCAGGCATAAAGTGTACAGTTGTTCCTGTTTTGTTAGTAGTACCAATCTTTTTTAATGGAGTTTTTACGTGACCCCCATTTTCAAAACGAATAAAGTATTCACCTTTATCTTTTTTGATAGTAACTTCCATCCATTTACTTAAAGCATTAACTACACTAGCACCAACACCATGTAGTCCTCCACTAACTTTATAGCCGCCTTCTTCAAACTTACCACCAGCATGTAATACTGTAAAAATAACTTCAGGAGTTGATTTTCCAGTCGCATGACGTCCAACAGGTAAACCTCTACCATGGTCCTCTACACTTATACTTTTATCTTTATGAATAACTATTTTAATATAATCACCAAAGCCATTTATTACTTCATCTATAGAATTATCTACAATTTCCCAAACCAAATGATGAAGTCCTCTTTTATCTGTAGAACCAATGTACATTCCTGGTCTTTTTCTTACTGCCTCTAATCCTTCTAATACTTTAATAGAATTTTCATCATATTTAAGTGCCATATCATCATCTCCTACAATATAAATTAATTATAACCAAAAAAAAAGAAAGTTGCAAATATCTTTACTTTTCTTTACATAATTTACATTTTTTTGATTTTCTTTTTCAAATTTTTAATATTACTTTTCATTTCGTTTCTAAGGGAAATTGAATTATAGCGATCATAAAGATCAATTTTATATTTAATTTTATCTCTTAAAAATAAACTTAACAAAAATCCTATAGGAAGACCACAACAAGCGCATAGGAAAGATACAAAAATACCATTAGAAATTTTCATATCATTATAATCACTTTTAATTTTTTCTCCAGAAATAATATTTTTATCACTTGGATTAGCCTCTCTATATTGATTTATCGCTACAGATATTTTAGCTTTATTATTGCTTTCATCTATTTTATCACTTATTATTGTTTCACTGGAAATTGGTCCCTCTAAGTCATTTATTAATTCTAAATAATTAGTATTAACTATTTCTTTAGCAGTATCTATATCATATACTCTGTCTTCATAAGTATATATATTTTTATAATAAACTTTTTCATCTTGTTTTTTATATTCTGTTTCAATTATAATATCAGATTCTATATCATTAATTAAATTCTCATCTGTTAATACATATTCATTACCATAGTTATCTAAATAAACACACTCTTCAACATATGAAACATCTTGTTTTATATTATCGTTTGGATAATCACCTACCGCAACAATTGTACCACAAATAGCCGGAACTAATACAATAGGAACTAAAAATAATGATATTTTACCTGTTATAGCTAAATTTTTAATTCTTCTATTTTTTAAATATTCTTTATTTACTTTTTTATATTCTTGTTTTAATTGTTCTAAATTTTCTTTTGCTTCTATTTTTTCAAAACAAAGTTTATGCATAGATTTATCATCTAAATAATTAGATACATCTTCTTTTAAGTTATCAATATCTTTATTTAATTTATCTTTTTTTATACTCATAATATACACCAACTAAATCTTCTTTTTCTTGATGTCATATTATATCAAAATAAAGGTATTTTGTCAAAAAACTATTTATTTAATGATAGTGTTTCCAAAGTCGGGAGATTTATAAAATATACTCTTATAAATAAATAA